>JBICHS010000628.1:0-7743 GCA_043101135.1 Phycisphaeraceae bacterium JB051 | reverse complement strand
AAACAAGGAATCACCGCTGCCAGATTACTTATTTGAGCAGGGTATCTAACCGAAGAATGTAGGTATGTAATCTCGGACATTTCACCGCGGATTGGCGACGTGAACCAGAAGCGACTTGGCATCCTCAATATATTGATCCTGTCCATGCTCATCTGCATCGGCATGGGTGTTGCCATGTTACCCCTGCTCACACGCGATGAGCAGACTTCGTTTAACTGGCTCAGTGCGCTGCTGGCCCTGGGGCCGTTTACCGTGGTTGCAGCGCTCCTGGTGAGCAAGGAATATCAAATCCGCCGAGTCCGAAATGATCTGTTTCACAAAACAACGCAACTGCAGCGATCACAAAACCAACTCGCGCAGATCAAGCGTCAACTCGACCAGGCAGCCAAACTCGCAGGCGCAACGGAAATGGCGACCGGCATCCTGCATAACGTCGGCAATGTTCTCAACGGTGTGAATGTCAGTGTCAGCCAACTTGCTCAATCACTGCGCGACTCACGTATGGACGCACTGGGAAGCATCGTCGAACTGATGCAACAACAAGGTGAGAACCTCCCGCAATTCATCTGCGATGACCAACGGGGCAAAAACCTTGTCGAAGCCCTGGCCCAACTCGATCAGATCCGACAGGAAGAAGCTCAATTCATCGTGACCGAACTCAATGAGCTAAGCCAAGGTGTCAATCACATGCGCAACATCATTGACATGCAGCAGTCCTCTGCCAAACGAGTCCACCAGTACGAAGCCTTCAGTGTCAGCGATGTGATCAACGATGCCATCAAGCTCTATGCCAACTCCCTTGAACGTCTGAATATCCAATTGGTCACGGAGCTTGATGATACCTTGGAGGCGCAGACTGATCGTCCCAGCGTCATGCATGTGCTTGTCAATCTCATCAGCAATGCCCGTAACGCTATTTCTGAAGCAACGCACAACGGCCCCAGGCAGATCACCATCACCAGTCAGACACTGGCTGACCGCGTGCAAGTCCAAATCACGGACACCGGGATCGGCATCGCCAAAGAACATCTGAACCTGCTGTTTGATTACGGCTTTACAACACGCGAAGCAGGACATGGTTTTGGACTGCATCACAGCATCAATGCGATCAGAGAAATTGGTGGCACACTCACCGCAACAAGCCAGGGGCCCGACAGCGGCGCAACGTTCACACTTCGACTGCCGGCCGTGTCAAACGTCACCAATCAAATCTTCTGCTGAGGGTTCATTGCAGCTATTTGCATTCAAATCAAATCTCGTAGGCCCAGTATTCCAGATCATCCTGATCGGCAATCTCGCTGGCATCAATCGAACCACCAATGAGTTCCTTGGCACGATCCAACGCCTTCTGGGCAGAAGCAAACACGCCAAAGCGCGTTGCAAACACATTCTCTTCACCCAACAGATCCACCAAACCATACTGGCGAATGACATCCATCAGATGATCACGCACGCCACACAAAACCACATAACGACCGACTTCATTCATCCGTGTTGCAAACTCCTCAATCACCTGCAACACCGTTGAGTCAATCGAGTGCGTACGCTTGAGCCGGAAGATCACCACGCGTGAGGATTCGTTTTGGATACGCGTTAACCGGTCGCGCAATTCATCAGCAACCCCAAAGAACAGGTCGCCTTCCATCTGCAAAAACAAAACCGTGCGTGAGCCATGCTTTTCCTGCAAGGGGCGTTCGATGAATGGTCCGGAAGGTGACCGCACCATCTCTGCCATACGCAGCTGACTGGCCTGCTTGAGATACAGCGCGATGTTGAGGAACACACCGACATAAATCGCATAGTGCAACGGCAAGGTAATGGCTGAGAGAAACGTCACCAGACACACCACGCCGTCCGCGCGATTGGTCTTGCTGATACGCAACATGTATCGCCAATCCACCAGTGAATAAGCAATGATAAAGAGCACTGCCGCCAACGCCGCCATGGGGATATACCAGGCCAGGCGTGCAAAGAGCAGGTAGATCACACCGACGGCAACGGCCGAGTAAACCCCAGCAAAACGCGTCTTGCCGCCCGCCTGATAGTTCAAGGCGGATCGCGTAAAGCTGGCCGAACCGGGAATGTTCTGACAGATCGCGCCAAGCACATTAGCCAAACCCTGTGCAAAGAATTCCTGGTTAGGTCGGATGGCCGAGCCGGTTTTGGATGCAATGGATTTACCGATGGCCACCGTTTCAATCATCCCCAGCAACGCCAGGGCAAAGGCGCCCCCGAGTAAATGCTGTGCATCTTCAAACTCAATATCCCAGGGCGCGACAAACGTCTGAGGCAAACCCTCGGGCAACTCACCGACCAATGGCAGAATCGATTCATCCCAATTCAAAAAGGCAACACATGAACCTGCAGCAATCACGCCAATGAGTGGGCCCGGTGCCAAACGTGAAATCCGACGGATCACGAGAATCAATGCCAACGTCCCAAGACCTATGAGCAAGGCTTCGGTTCGCAGTTCAGGAATGTGCGGGATCAGACGATCCAATGAACCAATCGCGCCAGGATAACGAGACTCCCCCAAGCTTGATCTGGCCAAACCCAGCAAATTGGGAAGCTGTCCAACCGCAATCAGAACACCGGCACCGGCAGAGAAGCCAATGATCACACTGCGACTCACATAACGGATCAGATTCCCCAATCGCGCTGCAGCAAAGATCATCTGAATAATGCCTTTGATCATCGTCAGGCTGATGGCCAATTGAAGATAAAAGACAGGGTCGGTCGAGCCGGACATGCGCATCACCGCAGCAACGGTGGCAGCGATCAACAGCGACTGCGTATTGGTTGCCCCACTGGAGAGCTGTTCGTTGGAGGCAAAGAGCGCACCAATGAACCCCTGAATCACCGATGTGTAAAGTCCGTACTGCGGGGGAACGCCGGCGATGATCGCATACGCCATCGCCTGAGGCACTTCGACGACAGCAACGGTTAACCCTGCCATCATGTCGCGGCGGAACTTCTGCAGGTTGTAATGACGCACCGTCTCCAAAGGTGGCGTAAACGGAACTGCCAGGCGGGACAAGAACGACGACATCAACCAAACTCCAATGCACAAAAAAATCGGCGCACGATAACCACGGCGGGTCAGGTGGCTTAAAATTGCAATTTCACTAGTCTGAATCCAATCAGAACATACAACATAGCAGCAAATACCACATACGTACAATATTAAAGCTTATTTAGTCCGAATATTAGCACGTGCAAGATATCGTTTTCGATACTCATTGTGAACTGCCTGAAAATGCAATATCGACGCCGCCCTGTCGTTACCCTTGGGATGTCGCCAGATAAAGCGTCAAAATAAAATCAAACCTGTAACCTTGCGATGACAATGAGGCACACTTTTGATGAAGCGGCTGCCCCCGTCGCGCCGTATGCCTGCATCAAGCTTTGACGGAGAAATCATGAGCCCGTTTCGGATACCTATCATTAATGCGCTGTCGGTTGCCTTGCTGATGCTGAGTGTCTTCTGTGCGAACACACAGGCGCAGGTCACGGTCAACATCACAACAGGTCCAATCGTCGGCCAAACCATTGACGGTGAGCTGGCGGTCAATGTGTTCAAGGGCATCCCCTATGCCGCCCCACCGGTTGGCGATTTGCGTTGGCGTGAGCCCCAACCGGTCAGAGCATGGAACACTCCGCGCGACTGCACAAGCTTTGCATCGCGCTGCCCGCAGCCGGATGTGGCGGGGCGCCCCTGGCTCGGTGAAGCCGGGCCGATGGATGAAGACTGTTTGTATTTGAATGTCTGGGCGCCCGCCAACATCGACAAGCCGTTACCCGTGATGGTGTGGATTCATGGCGGTGGGTTCACCATCGGCGCCAGCTCACTGCGTTTTTACGACGGACAAAATTTCGCTCAGCAAGGTGTCGTGCTGGTGAGTATCAACTATCGACTCGGGCCGTTCGGTTTCTTTGGCCATCCCGCACTCACCGTCGAATCAGAGCATCATTTCAGTGGCAACTACGGCTTGCTTGATCAGATCGCTGCGTTGCAATGGATCCAAAACAACATTGCCAACTTCGGCGGTGATCCCAACTGTGTCACCATCTTTGGTGAATCAGCAGGCTCGGTCGCTGTCACCTGCCTGATGGTCAGCCCACTGTCCAAGGGCTTGTTTCACCGCGCGATTGCCCAGTCAGGCACCGGCGCATCACTGCATCAACATCTGGACCAATCAACAGCTCACAACACATCACTGCATGAAACCGGAATGACCATTGCCAAGAAGCTTGGGATTCAAGACGAAAACGCCAACGCCCTGGCAGCATTGCGTGACGTCTCAGCAGAACAGCTATTAAAAGTGTCGAACCCGCAACTCATTTCACAGGGACTCAAAGGCACGAAGTTCGGCCCGGTGATTGATGGCTATGTGCTCACAGGCAATCCCGGTGCGTTGTTTGCAGAAGGTAAACAACATGCAGTCCCCCTGATGATCGGAGCCAATGCACAGGACGGGATTCTGCATGCCAGCGCATTACCGATCAAGCGCGTGCGTGGTTATGAGTGGATCATCAAACGACGTTTTGGCAAAGACGCAACAGCGTTACTCAAACTCTTCCCTGCTCAAACCAATGAAGACGTCCGCGGTGCGCTACTGGATCTGACCACAGTCAGTGCGTTCGTTGCCCCTGCCAGGCGATTGGCAATCGGCATGCAAAACGTCAACACGCCAGCCTATCTCTATCACTTCTCACGCGTGAGTCCCGGGGCAAAACGATCAGGCGTCGGCGCAGCCCACGGCGCGGAAATCCCCTATCTTTTCAACACTTTCAAGAACACCACGACCTACGACACAACCGATCATCAATTGGCAAATGTCATGCGAAAGTATTGGGTGAACTTTGCAACAAATGGGAATCCCAATGCCAACGGCTTAACCAATTGGCCGGCATACACAGTGGACACCGATCAACACATGAACTTCGGCAACACTGCAAACGTCAGCAAAAACCTGCATAAACAAGCCTGCGATCTGTTCGACAAGATCGCAGCGGATACAGATCACTAGACAATCAAAACGCGCAGCACGTTTCGTCACTCCCGCGCAGGCGGGAGTCCAGTGGAACCTGCAAGCGTCTTCTGTATGTCACTGGATTCCCGCCTTCGCGGGAATGACGAGATGAGATATAAGTCATGTGACTGATGATGTCTTGACTCACATAACCAATCACTTCTTGTCTTTGATCAAATCACTGTGCTTGGTGAACAGTTTTTCGACCTTGGGAATCGCAACACCACGGACATAGGGATTGCTCGGATTGAGCCTGACGTAGTCCTGGTGATAGTCCTCTGCAGGATAGAACCTGGTCAAGGGTTCAAGCGTGGTGACGATGGGCTTATCGAATTTGCCACTGGCTTGAAGCTTATCAATATAAGTCTGGACCAATTGCTTTTGTGCATCGTCAGCATAGAACACCGCGGAGCGATACTGCTTGCCGACATCATTGCCTTGACGGTTGAGTTGCGTCGGATCATGTGCGACGGTGAAGAACAATTCGAGCAAGGTATCGAAGTTCACCTTGGTTGGATCGTAGAGCACCTTGATGACTTCTGCATGATCGGTCGTGCCACTGCAGACGCTCTTGTAATCCGCAGTTGATTCCTTGCCACCGGCATAACCGCTGGTGACTTCGAGCACACCTTTGACCGGCTCGAACACCGCCTCGGTACACCAGAAGCACCCCCCCGCAAAGACCACGGATTGGAGTTGATCAATCGGCGTGTTGTTCGCTTCGGGCTCAGCCAATGTTGCATAGTCCTTGGCAGGGACAAACTCCAGGCTCAGACCATCGACACAGTAACGCAGGCCAGTGGGTTTGGGGCCGTCATTAAAAACGTGTCCCATGTGACCATTACAGCGAAGACAGTGAATCTCCGTGCGACGCATGCCATGACTATTGTCCTGTTGTTCAGCCAGATTGGGTGCAATGGCGGTATAGAAACTCGGCCAACCGCTACCGGACTCAAACTTGGTGTCATTGAAAAACAGTGGCAGTCGGCAACCGGCGCAGACGTACACGCCTTCTTCCTTTTTCAGATGCTTGAACTCACAGGTCCCCGGCCGTTCGGTGCCTTGTTGGCGGAGAATATGAAAGCGTTCTTCGCCCAATTGTTCGCGCCATTGCGCTTCGGTCTTAAAGACATAGTCCGACCGAACCGGGCCGACGAGTTTGCCCTGTGCGTTGAAGAGTTTGACTCCAACCACATCAGTGGCGGGTTGTGTCGTTGGCATCGTAAACTCCTTTGCCCATATCCCACCGGGCTGCCTGGAAGTCTGTGCAAAAATCACAGCGACAATTGCCAGTACGGACAGTAACAGACCAAGCCGGATGGGATGTTGTAAATGTTTCATGATAGAAGCGTAATCCGTTAAGTGTTGGAAAATATTCCAAACCACCCATTAGTTTTACCCGATAATGCCGATAAAAGTGAAGTTGTATTTTCCCACCAAAAGTCATTTGACAGACGGCCACCAGATAGCGACAATACTTGGCCGAACTGAACTTACGGAGAGATGGCCGAGCGGCTGAAGGCAACGGTTTGCTAAACCGTCGTACCTGGAATCCCGGGTACCGCGGGTTCGAATCCCGCTCTCTCCGCTTACACGTAAAGATCTCTCGCATAATCAGTTGCATCAATTAAAAGATGCCTGTTTATGCGGGAGATTTTTGCATTTTGGGCAAAACAGAGACGATTGACGATTGCTGAATTGAGACGATTTCAGGCCCAATTCGGCCAAGTGTCTCAAATGGGGTTTTGCGCGGTGTCAGATCAGATGGGGATGGTGTGCCGAGGATGCATCGGCAACGAAGATCAAGCGGAGAGATGATCCAATCGCAAATAGGCAGCTTGCTTCTGCCAATCCAGCAGACTCGCTGTTTGGCGGAGATCAGCCAGCGTGATGCTGGGTGGTAATTTGCCAGCCAAAGCCATGTGCAGAATGCGTGGGCTGAGCTGTGTCAGTTTCAGATGTTTACGAATCAAACCGTTTGAGATGCCCAACGACTTGGCAAGCTTGCTCGGTGAATCATCAAAGTCACTGAGTTGTTCGAGCCAGTGATACGCCTGCCCAATCGCCTGCACGATGTGATCTTTGGGCTCTGGGTTTTCAGGCATGAACAGATCATGGCCATCAGGTGCAACCAAGATTCTTTTGTGGTCCAACTTCTTGATCTGGATTTTCAACGTTAATGTAACCTGCTGACCACGTCGTTGAAGCTCGGGTTGATACAAGCACGTGGGTAGACTGCCTTCCGGCTTATCGTTGTTGAGTTCAACAGGAACCTGTACTTTGTAAGCTTCAATTTGTTTAGTATTGAGTTGAATGGTCAGTTGATCAGGAGCCAGGTACACCGTGTCGATAAACTCACGAAGCCAATGATCTCGCTCCTGTTGCTCCAGCGTGTGAAGTGTGTCAATGTCATGATGCTGGCAGAGATGATTGAGGAGTAAGGCACGTGTGAGTTCATCCAGATGACTGGCGTTGATCGTTTTGATTGGACAGTTTTTGTAACCTTTGCGAATGGCTTTCTGGCTGACGTAGTATCTGACCAGATGTTTCTGGCCGGGGATTTTGCTTGGACGATGGACCGCACTGGGGCTCATGGCAGCATCATCGCTGGTTCGGATTTTGCCCTTGAGAAGATGCGGGTGTGACCAGCGGTAGCGTGTTTGTTGGTTCTGCGTGTCGATGGCGCGTTGGACTAGGTCCCAAAGCTTCC
>JBICHS010000627.1:0-8954 GCA_043101135.1 Phycisphaeraceae bacterium JB051 | reverse complement strand
CCAGCACCTTCGACGATGGTGGTGTTTTCGCTGTCGACGGTGAGCTTCTTGGCCATACCCAGATCGGAGAGTTCGACCTGATCCAGATCAACGCCCAGGTCTTTCATGATGGCTTTACCGCCGGTGAGGACGGCGATGTCGCCAAGCATGGCTTTACGACGGTCGCCGTAACCCGGTGCCTTGACAGCACAGATGTTGAGCACGCCGCGAAGCTTGTTGACCACGAGGGTAGCCAGGGCTTCACCTTCGATGTCTTCAGCAATGATCAGCAGGGGCTTCTTGGCTTCCTGAACCTTTTCAAGAACCGGGACAAGCTTCTGCACGCTGTCGATCTTATCTTCATAGATCAGGACCAGGGCCTTGTCCATTTCAACGGTCATGGCATCCTGGTTGGTGACGAAGTTGGGGGAGAGGTAACCGCGGTCGAACTGCATGCCTTCGACGACGTCGACGTAGGTGTCCAGACCTTTACCTTCTTCAACGGTGATCACGCCGTCTTTGCCGACCTTGAGGAAGGCGTCAGCCATGATCTTGCCGATTTCCTTGTCGTTGTTCGCCGAGATGGCTGCAACGTTGGCGATGTCATCCTTGCGGGTGGCATCGATGGGCTTGGCAAGTTTGTTGATTTCGTCGATGACGGTGGCGACGGCAGTCTTCATACCACGGACGACGGCATTGGCGTCGTTGCCAGCGGTGATGTGACGAAGACCTTCTTTGAAGAGGGCTTCGGCGAGGACCGTTGAGGTGGTCGTGCCGTCACCGGCTTTGTCGGACGTCTTGCTGGCAGCTTCCTTGACCAGTTGTGCGCCCATGTTTTCGTTCTTGTCCGCGAGCTCGATTTCTTCAGCAACGGTCACGCCGTCCTTGGTGACGGTGGGTCCGCCCCAGGACTTGTCGATCACCGCATTGCGACCACGGGGACCGAGGGTGGATTTCACTGCCGAAGCGAGTTTTTCGACGCCTGCCAGTAGGCTGGCGCGTGCGTCCTGTTCGAATGCCAGGTTTTTCGCAGCCATGTTCTATGTTCTCCAGATTACAGAACCATGAAATTATCCGTGTTAACCGACTGCCAAATCTGGCAAATCGGACGCATCTAGTGACACGTGCCAGAGAATAAGCAACTGGGATGCCGGGATGTAAAAAAAATGAGATGTGTTTGTTTTGCTATATTTGTGCTGTTTTACAGGTGTTTATAGCCGATATGATTTGTAGCCGAGCCGTTCGGTAAGTTTCAACGCCTGTCAGGCTGGCAGTCGATAAGCATTTCTACTGACAGGTGGGCATTTGATTGCAAGTTCGTTGTGAACCACATTGTTTCGGAGTATATTCTCGGAATATAACCAAAGTATGCTCGGTCTTACGTTTACGTACTGTTCGTGGGGCAGTAAACTGCGGCTTAGCATGGATTAGTCTTAAACTGACAGGGGCGGGTCAGCAAGGATGCATTGGTGTTCAAAAGGTTCCAAATAAAGCTGGGCATCAGCAGTAAGATTGCGATTCTGGTATGCAGTATCGCAGTTCTATCTGTTGTCTTGACCAGTGGTTGGGTCTTCTACAAACTTGATCAGGTTCTGATCCGCGAAAGTCAGCAACGCGTCGAACATGACGCGCATGTTTTAAGTGAACGCATTGAAGGCCCGATCCGCTCGATGTGCGAAGATGTCGCTTTCCTGCATGACACACCGCCCATCACCGGTATCATCCGTACCCTGCAGGCTGCCGATGGTATCGACCCCATGGACAATGGTTCAACATTCGAACTGTGGAAGTCACGGTTGACCGTCATCTTTTCCGGGATGATTCAAGCCAAACCCTACTACCGTCAGATACGATTCATTGGTGTTGAGAATAACGGTCGGGAGATGGTTCGCGTTGATCGGCAGTATCCTTCTGATGAGGTTGCGGTTATTGGTGGTGAACTGCTGCAGGAAAAAGCCCATCGTAGTTTTTACAAGGATATCCTGGCATTCCCGGTGGATCAGATTTATCTCTCGGAAATCAATCTTAACTGGGATTATGGCAAGATTTCACAGCCTCATCTGCCGGTTTTGCGTGCTGCCAAACGCGTGGTTGATGAACAGGGCAAGACCTTTGGTTTTGTGATCATCAACATGGACATGCGTTATGCGTTTAATCAGCTCAACAGTGATCTGCGTGATGATGTCACCATGATGATGACCAATACACGTGGGGACTTTCTGCTTCATCCCGATCCAGTGAAGACCTTTGGCTTTGACCTGAATCAACCTCATCTGATTCAAGAGGAATTTCCAGATATCACTGAACAGTTCCAAAGTGTTGACAATTCACACTGGACAGGTTTCCTAAATCAGGATCACCCCAAAAAAGAGTGGTTGGCAGCATCACTTCACAAAATTCATTTTGACCCCAGTAAACCTGATCGTTTTCTGGGCTTGTTATTGACGAGCCCCAGAGACAAGATCCTTGAATCATTCAAGCCGTTACAACAGCAGATTTTTGGCGTCCTGGCGATGCTCCTGTTGGTGGCTGTGGCTATCGGTCTGTTTTATTCGCGATCTCTGATTCGTCCACTGATGCAGATCATTGAGGCCATCGATTCCTATGGCAAAGGTAACACACGAAGTATTCACGTCGCCAACGCGCCCGCGGATGAGACAGGTGTGTTGCTACAAGCCTTCCAGCACATGGTTTTTCAAGTCGAAAAGCGCAACAATGATTTGCGCTTCAGCGAAGCGCGCAATCGTGCAGTACTTGAGGCCGCTGCCGACTCGATTTTGACCATTGATGAAATGGGTGTGATACAGTCTGCCAATACGGCAACGGAAGAGCTCTTTGGGTACCAGTCCAAAGAGCTGGTCGGCAAGCGTATCGAGACGTTAATGCCCTCGCCGCATCGCGAGATGCATGACAGCTACCTTGCAAAATATCGCACCCCATCCATCTCCGCTGAGAAGATGGGGGAAAGTGTGCTTGGACGCATCCGTGAGATTTCCGGTTTGCGCAAAGATGGCACGGTTTTCCCGATCGAACTGTCTGTCAGTCGTACCTGGATCAATCAGTCGCAGTTGTTTACCGGCATTATTCGTGATGTCACTGAACGTAAACAAGCCGAAGCGCATCTGATTGCCAAGAACGTCGAACTGGAACAAAAAAACAAGGAAGCCGAGCAGTTCACCTACTCCGTTTCCCATGATCTGAAGTCACCCCTGGTCAGTTGTACCGGGCTGCTGAGTATTCTCTGGGAAGACTTGGAAGATGGTGATATGGATGGCGTGCGCAAGGCACTTAAGCGTATCGACAGCAATGTTGACCGAATGTATAACAATGTCAGTAACCTGCTTGAGTTCTGCAAAGTCGGCCGTATCCAGCATGAACCGCAGTGGGTGGACATGAATCAGACAGTCGCCAATGCCGTGGAAGAGCTCGAGCTTTCCATCAATGAAAAGAATGCTCAGATTCAAGTACAGTCGGATTTGTTCCCGATCTATGCAGATCCCAACCGTATGAATGAGTTGTTTGTCAATCTATTGAGCAACGCATTGAAGTATGGTTGTGAGCAGCAGCAGGATTGCAAGATCGAAGTTGGCTGCAAACAGGTTGGTGAAGAGTTGTTTTACTACGTTCGTGATTTTGGTCAGGGAATTGATCCTGCTTATCACGAGAAAATTTTTACCTTGTTCCAACGGTTGGAACTCAAGCGTTCGGGCAGTGGTGTTGGTTTAGCCATTGTTCGTCGTATCATGGAAATCCATGATGGCCGTGTTTGGGTTGAATCCAATCTGGGGCAGGGAGCAACCTTCTGGTTGGCTTTTCCCAAGAGGGATTTTGTTGAATCCACAGAGCAGGTCAATTAGAAATGATGAGGAAGTTTCGGGGGAGAATATTTGTTTTCAGGAGATCGTTTAATGACACAAATGATAGATACAATGCGTGTTTTACTGGTTGAAGATGACGAAGATCATGCCATGTTGCTGATGCGCTGTCTGGACAAGTGCGAAGTGAACAACACGGTTGATCATGTGACCGACGGTGAACAGGCGTTGAACTTCCTGTATGCCCGTGAAGGTTTTGAAAACCGTAAGCTGCCTAACTTGATTTTACTGGATCTGAATCTGCCTCGTATCTCAGGACATGAAGTGTTGAGTACACTCAAATCCGATCCGGAAATGCGCGTGATTCCCGTGGTGGTTCTGACAACTTCGAACATTGAGGCCGATCGTATTCGTGCTTATCAGGAGCATGTAAACAGCTATGTCGTCAAGCCGTTTGACCCGTCACGTTTCCGACATGTGATAGATAACGTCTGTCGCTACTGGGCAGAAATCAACATACAGTCGCCTGGCCACTTTACACCGTAAATTCTCACCTGTGACGCCCGTGACGCATCAGGCGTGCTGGGTAATGGCATGCTGCGGATGTTGCATGTCGTTTGTCAGCCATTTATGGCAGGTTTGAATCAACTGAACCCGATCAATGGGCTTGGTGCCGGTGTCATTGCAGCCTGCATCAAGACAGGCACGAATTTCAGTATCCATCGCATGCGCCGTCAGGGCGATGATCGGCATGGTGACGCCTTTGGCTCTGAGCGTGCTTGCCAACTGGTGACCGTTTAGCCGTGGCATTTGGACATCCGTTAACAACAAGTCAAACAAATCGGTTTGCTTGTCATCTTGCAGAATCATTTCCAAAGCTTCCTGGCCATCATCCACAGTAATGACGTGGGCGCCGGCTTGACTCAGGTGGTGCGTAATGAGTTTCTGGTTGGCTTTATCGTCCTCTGCAAGCAGAATGCGTGCATTGAGTTTAATCGGTTCATTGACGCGTTCGCTTTGCGTAGCAGCTTGGCCTTGATTCACTTCATGTTCACGTGTGAGTCCCTCATGCCAGCGTGTTTGGGGGAGCAGCGTCACAGGCAGATCAACGCCAAAGGTGGTTCCCTTATTCGGGGACGTTTCGACAAGAGTGACATCGCCGCCCATCATCCGAGCCAGTTTGCGTGAGATGTTAAGCCCAAGTCCTGAACCACCGAACTGCCGCGCGATCGTGTTGTCTGCTTGTGAGAATGCCTTGAAAAGCTGTTGCGCCTGCTGGGCAGACATCCCGATTCCCGTATCGTTCTCTTTGATCTTCAACTGACAATTCGACTCGGACTTCTGGGCTTGAATGTGTAGGGCGATATAGCCTTTCTCCGTGAATTTGATGGCATTGCCCACCAGGTTCATCAGGATCTGACGCAGGCGGGTGGGGTCTGTCACAATCATGTCAGGCATGGGACTTGATGCAATAAGTCGCAGTGTCACATCCTTGTCTTTGAGACGTCCTTGCATGATCGTTTGAATGTCGTTGATCGCATCAATGAAATCAAAGGGCGTGTTCTCCAAAGTCATCTTGCCTGCTTCGATTTTTGACATATCCAGAATGTCGTTGATCACCGATTGGAGATGTTCACCGGCTCGGCAGATCGTATTGATCATCTGAACCTGCTGTTCGTTCTGAGATTGTTCATTGATCTGTTCACGCAATAAATCACCGTAACCCATGATCGCTGTCAACGGTGTGCGGATTTCATGACTCATGCTGGCAAGGAACGTCGACTTGGCACGGTCGGCCTGTTCAATATGGCGATTGAGTATCCGTGTTTGATGAGCATCGGTTCGGGCGCGTGACCATTCACCTCCAACCAGACTGATTGCCATAATCAGGAACACGCCACAGGTCACGATGGCCATGCTTTGCCAATGTGACATATTGGCCAGGCCTGCCAGAACATGGTTGGTTTCGATGCCGATGATTGCAGCCACCGATTCGTTCTTGACGTTCGTGATCGGCAGGTAAACCATCAGCATGGTTTGGCCGTTGAGTTTGAACCAGTCTGCTTCGCCACCGGGTCTGGACTTGAGGATCAGAGGTCGGAGTTTATTTTTGACAAACATGATGTCATCAGCGGTGGCAATATTCGAAACGTTTTTTCTCAACGAGGGTGCTTGTACAAAATCGTTGTTCTCCACCATGAAATCGTCGGTCAGGCCACAGGGTTTGTAGTTGGACTGTTGCCCTTTGAATACCTTGTGATTGACCACATCTTTGCGAATCAAAAATTGCACAAACTCCATACCTGACGCAAGTCGTTGGAGAATTTCCGAGGAAGGCGAGCTCACTTCAACCGTGCCCACATGTTCACCTGCATGTTTGAGTGGGTAGATGTATCGGAAACCATTAAAAATCCGACCTTCTTCAAACGCACTGATGAATTTTTCGTTGGCATTGGCAAGGCGGACGGTTTCACGTATTTGTGAAAGATCATCGCCGTATTTCTGTGGCTTGTGCATCCGCAGAAAACTGTGATTGTTTTTAAGGTGGAAATGAACCTGCTTGATTCCGTCTTTTCGCAACAGTTCGTAAGAGGAGGTCATTCGACGCTGCAGTTCCATGCGTGCAACATCCGCTTGTTCTGGGTCACGTTGTGCGATAGCCATCAATGATGCCGCGTTGGCCGGATAGATCACTTGATCCATCACCAGATCGCTCATCGAACGAAAATCCCTGCGTGCCTGATCCAGTGACAGTCGCAATTGGGTCAGCCGACTTTGGCAATAACGTTGCGTTTCCTGATCCAACTGACGCTGTTTGGCAACGAGCAATGCCAGCGTAAATGGGACAACAAGTACCGCGCCCAATAGGCCGTACTTCAACCAGGAGAGCAAACGTGCATATTTGCCGGACCTAGGTGCCAGTTGTTTATTCCCCATTAAACGGTTCCATTAATACCGGAAAAGGAGTATCCATTTCTTTTTTTGATCGGGCTAATAATCCTGCCACTTGATCTGTGTTTGATGTAACCTCAATAAAGACACCACTTTCAAGGTCCAGTAATTGTTTGTTTAATAATTAGGATGCCGTTGTCTTGACAGAATATTGGAATATGAAATAATGTGTTAATGAACACATTAACACCTAAGATCGTCTTCCTTCCGCATGGCAACATCCAATACTCTCAGCTCCATCCCGACAAACGGGCCTGGGTGATCGAAAACTCGTATCGCCCACTCTTTGAACTTGTCGAAAAGGGGGGCTACACCATTGGCTTTGAAGCCTCCGGCCAAACCGTTATCGACATCGCTGAAAAATGCCCCAAGGTCATGGACCTGCTCAAGAACCTCATCACCAACGGCCAAGTCGAACCCGTCGGCTCACCGTTTACCCACCTGATGATGTCCAACGTCGATCCCGAGATCGGCTTGGCAACTCTCAAGCACGGCATCGACGCATGGGAGCAGCACACCGGCGTCCGCCCGACCACCGGCTGGAACCCCGAATGCGGCTGGGCAGGCTACGTCCCCGATATCTACCGCGAAGCAGGTTTTGAAAATCTCGTCATGGATGCCGACTCCTTCTTCCTCTCATTCCCCGAAATCCGCGAAGCCACCGGCCTGGCCTTTGACGTGCGTGGGCATAGCAACAAGAACCAACTCTTCCGCATCGAAGAGTACATCAAGGACAAACCGAACTTCATGCGGTATCTGACCAACCCCGCTCAGTCGCATGGCCTGAACCTGATCTTCCGTAGTGACATGATGAGCAACTTCATGCTCTGGTATCTGATGGGAGCTACCGAAGGCAACCGTGATACGCCCATCTCTGTTGACGAAGTCAATGAGATGTTAGGCCGCTGGAAACAACGTGCGATCAACACCGGCAGTTACATCATGCCCTATGCCGAAGACGCCGAGTACATCGGCACGTCCGCCTACTTCTACGTCAAACAGTTCGGGCAAGCCCGATTCTTCGAGCCCGAACCCGACAGCGTCGACCGCTTTGAACAGCTTCTTAAACTCGCCGTCGCCCAAGGCTACGAGTTGGCAACACCCTCACAGGTCATCGCAGCCAGCAATGTGAAACTTGATGCCCCGCAAATCATGAACATCGAAAACGGTTGTGCCTGGCATGGCGGCACAGCAAAAGCCTGGGCCAATACCGATTACTCCCGCCTGCTCGATCCGGTGTGTTACAGCGTCTACCTGGGCGTTAAAGCCATTGCTCAGCATCTGGGTAAAGACCCGCGAAACCTCGATGGCGATTTACAGACCGCGTTACGTGCAGTGACCAGTGCCTACGTCTCCGATGCCCGTTGGCCTCCAGCACCGACAAGCCCCGGGCGATTCAACACTGATGAAGCCATTGCTGATCTGCGTGCTGCCAATGACGCGTTAACTGCTGCGATGAAGTCCGCAGGTATTTTCGAAATGAAGTCCATCTACTCCCCGGGTTTGATGGAAACGCAAATCAATGCCGTGGCCGATGAACTTAAAGCGATCAAGTACTTCGGGGAAGATTGATTATTCGTCATTCCCATATTGGCTATTCATAAACGAGCGGCAGTCTGGCTTCACGTCGGCCTGCCGTTTTGTGTTTGCTGCACATCGCGTACGTGACCTATGATGTAGTGGTCGAAATGGAGATCAATCATTCATGGGTGTTTTGCTGATTGCAGCGAATTGGCTGTTACTGGTTCTGCAAGTCCTTGGCAGCAACAACAAGCTCAAATGGGCCGATGCTGCCATCAAAGCCAGTGTGTTGCTTGGCCTGTTGGTTGTTTTATCCACTGAATGTCTGAGCGTATTTCACGCAATCTCAACTGTGAATCTGACTGTGTTCTGGGCGGTTGCGATGTGCCTGCAATTGGCTTGGTTGTGTTTTAGAAAAGCTCATTTTGCCAAGGTAATTGCTGATCTGAAAAAATTGCCAACCGAACTACGCAAAGTCATGCGGTCACATGTCGGCCAACGGCTTTTTGTTTTTGGCATTCTCGCAACCACTTTACTCATTGCCCTTGTCGCGCCGCCGAACAATTGGGACTCACTGACGTACCACATGAGTCGTGTGGCTCATTTGGCGCAGAATAAGACGCTGGATTTCTATGCAACGCCGTTCCTTAGGCAACTGACCATGCCGCCGTTGGCAGAGAACTTCAT
>JBICHS010000626.1:0-2857 GCA_043101135.1 Phycisphaeraceae bacterium JB051 | reverse complement strand
GCAATGACCATCGGCACAAGGCAGACGATCAAGCCATTGAAGCATCTGCTTGGCAGCGTTGGGCCAACTGTGATGAGACAGGACCCATTGGCGAAGCTCAATGGAATGTTTTTCAGATTGCAACGTGTCCGACCACAAGCTTTCCAGCGTGCTGATCCACTGGTCAGTATTCTTGCAAGTCAGAACGGGGAGCTGGCCATCCCTGGCTTCAAGACCAAGCACGGCTTTGGGGCTGCAAACGATCGGAATACCCATCGCGGCAGCTTCCAGTAATTTGTTTTTGATCCCGCCACCACAACGCATCGGTAAAACCGTGGCGCTACTGGCATCGACATACGGGCGAATGTCAGGAACAGCACCAACAATCTCAATCCCATCCATGCTGTTAAGTGACTGAATTGAGTCGGTCGGATTCTTGCCAACGACCTTCAATACTGCATCAGGATGCTTGGCATGAAGCTGAGGCCAGACGTTTTGGCTAAACCATGTCACCGCGTCAATGTTGGGTTCAAAGTCCATTCGACCCCAGAAAACAAGCTGTTTATTCACAGGGCGGACACGCGGCGGGGCGAAGTAACCGGTATCCACGCCGTTGCGGATACACGTGGTTTTCTTCGCACCAGCCAGATACTTGAGCAGTTTGGCTTCCTGGGGCGCAACACCAATCGCGCCATCCATCCCGCGGACGAAGAACGTTTCCAACCCACCGTAAAGTGCGAGCATTTGCAGCCGCTTGCTTAAGGTGGATAAACCTTCACGTCTCATGCACGAAAGCTGGAAGTACATCAGTTCATCTGCTGCATACCAGACCTTGCGGATGCCGGTGTAAGGCTTGAGTGCACGGAGCATCATGGTGCTATGCTGTCCCAGACCGATGACGGTTTTGGGCTGGTGTTTTTCGACCAGTGAAATCACGCCTGCAAAGCGCTCAAGATCACGGCCCTGGTAATCCGCAATGCGCATCCGGGCGCGATAGCCCGGACCTTGCCAGGCTTTGAGGAACTTGTCGGTTTGATCGTCATCGACTTGCGGCCAATTCAGATACAGACGACGAATCTCATCGGAGGCTTCATCTGGAAGCGGTTGTTCACTGGCAACGGCAACGCGGACGCCCATCGCGTCCATCGCTTTAACCATGTTCGAGCCACGAATGCTAAAGCCCTGATCCACCGGATGCAGAGCATGTTCGCTGACAAAGAGGATATCCAGTTGTTCATGGGAACGACTTGCCATGATCACTTACGCAGCCTTTCTGAGTTGTCTTGATCGAACACGAACGACGCCCGAGGCCTGTTCCACTGCTTCGAGATAGCGTTGCGTGGTGGCCTGCCAGTTGTATTGTTTGAGTCGGTTGAGTCCTGCTTGAATCAGATCGCCACGGAAACTGCGGTCTTTGATCAGGCGTCCCATCCCGTTGGAGATGGAAACCGAGTCTTCAGGGTTGACCAGCAAACCTGCTTCGCCAGCCACTTCGGGGAGACTGGTGACATCGCTGGTTAACACGGCGGTATGTGCTTCAAACGCATCGAGAATCGGTAAGCCAAAGCCTTCGGACAAGCTGGGGAATGCCAAGATCTCGGCGCCGCTGAGCAGGGGGGCAATGTCTTCTTCAGGGATAAAACCGTTGAGATTCACACTGGATTGAATGCCCAGATTGTGGACCTGTTTACGGATTTTGGCTTGGGTCTTCTCGTCAAGTCCGACGACCAGCAGTTGCCAATGCTCACGAATTTGATGATTGAGCAATGCCCATGCTTCGATGACACGTTGGGTGTTCTTGCGGGGAGCCGCTGCACCGAAGTGCATCACGTACGGCCGATCAATGGCGTAACGGCGCAGCGTTCGGTCGGCTTCCAGTTCGGGCACGTAATGCATGTTGCTATCCGCTGCCCAGGGATTGATGGTGATGCGATGTGGGTCCGCACCAAATTCCGAGACCAGGCGGTTACGGGTGTACAAGGATGGGGTGATGATCCAGCTTGCCTTTTTGCATGCGCGATGAATGCTGCGACGGAAATGCGAAAGCTGACTGGTAAGTCGGCCTTCGGGCATGTCCAGTGGGATCAGATCGTGAATGGTAACCATCGTCGGCACGGGGAACAGTGACGGGCAGGTGTTGGCAGGGCAGTGAAGCACGTCCACCTGATCATACCAGGCCTGCATCGGGAGACGGAAACGTTCCCATGCGTCATAGCGATCGCCGGGCATGTCCATATAACGGTCAATGATATTGGCGTGGGGCAAGATCACTTCATTGAGTGGTTGAGCAAGGCGGTGATACGCCCTGATTTCCCAGTCAGGCTGAAGATGCGCGACATAACTGTAGAGGTCAATCAGGTTCTTGCCTGTGCCTCGTCGTGTCGGCCAATAGATGGTACGTGCGTCTAAACCAATCCGCATCGGTCTTTCCCTCGAACTGAGCGTTCCACTTTCTTATTCGGTCAGTTCTCGGAGTCAGTTAATCGCTACAGACGGTATAGACGGAACTTTTATCACTTCGTCAGGGGCAATGTCTGATAAGTGTTATACAGGTGGGGCGATTGGGGGCAGATGCAGTTTATTTGTGATATTGGACGTTTTGTTTTTACCACGAAGTCACGAAGAGCACGAAGGACACGAAGTTTTCAAGGCAGTGATCAAGGCAATTTTTACCGCAGATGCGCAGAGAGCGCAGCGTTTCGCAGAGAAGAATATTTTTTGATTCTGATTTTTTGACTCTCTTATCTCTGAGTTCTCTGCGCCTCTGCGGTAAAAATGTCTTGTCTGTCTTGTCTGTCTTGGCTTCGTGGTTAACGATAAAAATCAAATTTACACCTGATGCTCACTTCCACTGCCACATCATCACGCTTTTGGCGGG
>JBICHS010000625.1:0-5668 GCA_043101135.1 Phycisphaeraceae bacterium JB051 | reverse complement strand
TCAGCGACACGCAGTGTCGCAGCTATTGGGCTGTCAGCGAATGACTTTTACCTTGCCCATAGCTGCACCACTGCCGGGGGGCGTGATGCTGTTCGGTCGATAAAACAAAGAGTGTGTATCGCAAATGACTGTCTGATTTTGTCGGTAGCATAATTGCGACATGCATTCGTATGCTGCAACGAGTGGTGTCAGATGGTTTTATTTTTCTGCGTCGTCCCGGTGAATAAGATTTTTTTGCAATACGATGAATTATCGTATGATGCACTTATTCTTGTCTGTTCACAGGGTGTTGTTTCGATTCGAGTTCAAATTTATTTTGGGGTGATCATGTTTTTTAAACTTGAAAAGATTGTCAGATCTGTTTTGTTGGCTTGTGTATTGATTTCACCGGTTCGTGCAGTGGAATTGGAATGTCAAATCACAGGGCGATACAAACTCGACAGAATTGTTCTTGAAGATTTGGGGGCACATTATGCTGCTGGCTTGACTAAAACAATATCAGCTCCTCAAGGAGCTCATCTTGAATTGATTGAAGCACATGCGACTATTACAAGATCAGAAGATGATAAGGGTAGATACAATCAGGTTGCCCTTAAGTTTTTTGCAGATGATCAGCCGATTGCATGTGTAGCCACGCGTAAGGTATTTGGGACTTATATTGAACGGGCTGAATACATAAAGTCGGTCGGCACGAGTCGTGATAAGCCCAAAGGTGAGACAGATTTTGCGATTGTGATACTTGTGCCTGACGCTGCAAAGAGCATACATGCGAAAGCTTTTTTGGATCGTGAGAAGGAGGGCCAGGCCATTGAGTTTCCCGGTTCGGTGACTGGTCTTGCGCCACCGTTTATTGAGCTGGGGCAGGTTTCGGTTTTGGATGTGAAATTTGTTGATGCTGTGGAACGTGAAGAGAGTGTTTCATATCGCCCCAAGCTATCTGTGCCGATCGTATGGGCGCCAGCTCATGGCAAAATCATGTTGGTGAAATTTCAGATCGAATTCAATCCTGATATTCCTGCGAAGTACCGCAGCTTTATCTTCCATCCTCATTATTTTGTACTTGAATATGCCAATGGACAACATCTGCGTCCCGTTGGTGCGATTTCGAGAACCGGCTTGATTGACGATGATTTCGTGATGAATAAAGGGCTTCGTAAAGATCAATCATGGGGCGATACAACATGGAAGGATGAACTGGCTTTCATTGTTGATAAGCAAGACAAGAATTTCAAAATAAAGTTTTGGCCACAGGAAGCTAAAAGATAATCGCCCCCGCCATGTCCCAGCAGCGTTATGAATTACTCGTCGGATTACACGTCACGGATCAAGAAGGCTATACGCGCTATCGGCAGGAGATGAAGCCGATGCTTGATGCGCATGGTGGCTGCTTTGCGTATGACTTCACCATTGATCAAGCTCTCGTTAACAGTGCAGCGCATCCGATCAATCGTTTGTTTGTCATCTCGTTTCCGAGTGAAGCAGCACGCAAGGCCTTTTTCAATGATCCGGCTTATCGCAAGGTGCGCGATCAATGGTTTGCACCTGCGGTGGGTGGGGCAACCATCATTTCAACATGGCTGACTGAAGCGGAATCGTGACCGCTGAGTCGGTTTGAGTGAAGGATGAATGTGGTGACTGATAGTTGATCGAATTGTGAAATTCGTTTGACTGACCCGTATATTCGTACCCGTGCGACATAAAAAAATCGTCTTGATTGACTGTTTAAAACACCGGTTTACCTCTTCCTGGGTCGCACGGTGATTCATGTTCTGTGTGAGGCTGGTGAGGCCTTTGGGGGTTGTGTTTTGTTTAAGTTGTTTTCATTAAGTGTCTTGTGGCGTTTTGGGGCGGATGTTGATTTTTCTTTTTTGTGCCTTTGCCCAGAATCTGTGCAGAAAAATTTTATTGACGCCTTTTTTCAAGGCATGCTAAATGGGTGTTGCAAGCAATTTAGTCATACATTACAATTCTGCCCGTTGTCGTAGGCTTTGCTTGTACAACCTGACAACGAGAACGTCATCTGTCGGGAAGTTTTTTACGGTTGCCCGGCAGGCCAGCATGATCCGGTATCTCGCCGCTGACCCTAGGTTGGGCGATCATGTGTGCAAGCCGTCAATGTGGCGGGCAGGACAATGGAAAGCACGATTGGTGGAACCTCTTTAACTATTGGAGTTGGAATCACAATGAGCAGAATCATGGCACGTCAAGAAGCAGTCGCCGCATCCGGCTACATCCCCGAAAGTGGATTTGATTATCAAATCAGCCCGACCGCATCGGTCTGGGGTGAGAACGTCTTTAGCTTTGCGGAAATGGCTCAACGCCTTCCCAAGGCCGTCTACAAGACCCTCAAGAAGACCATCGAAGCTGGCGAACCGCTGGACCCCGTCATTGCCGACGCCGTCGCAGAAGCCATGAAGACCTGGGCCATTGATCGTGGTGTCACCCACTACGCTCACGTGTTCTATCCCCTCACTGGTCTGACCGCTGAAAAGCACGATAGCTTTTACGATCCGGACTCAAACGGTGGCACCATCGCCCAGTTCGAAGGCAAGACCCTCATCCAGGGTGAACCCGACGGCTCGTCTTTCCCCAACGGTGGTATCCGTGCAACGTTCGAAGCACGTGGTTACACCATCTGGGACGTGACCAGCCCGGCCTACATCATGGAAAACCCCAACGGTGCAACGCTGTGTATCCCCACTGCGTTTGTCTCCTGGACCGGTGAAGCACTGGACAAGAAAACCCCCGTGCTCCGTTCCATGCAGGCATTGAACGAACAAGCCCAGCGCGTGCTTTCGTTCTTCGGCACCAATGGTGCTTTTGTCAGCTCCACCGCCGGTGCCGAGCTGGAATACTTCCTGATTGACAAGAATCTTTACTATGCCCGTCAGGATCTGATGTCCTGCGGTCGCACCCTTTTCGGTGCTGCCCCGGCCAAGCATCAGCAGTTTGACGATCACTACTTTGGTGCCATCCCCGAACGCGTGCTTGCATGCATGTTCGAAGTCGAACGTGAACTGTCCAAGCAGGGCATTCCGATCAAGACCCGTCACAACGAAGTGGCTCCCGGCCAGTACGAAGTCGCTCCTGTCTTCGAATTTGGTAACGTCGCCACCGACCACCAGCAGTTGATCATGGTGACCCTCAAGAAGGTCGCTGAGAAGTACGGCATGATTTGCCTGATGCACGAAAAGCCCTTCGCAGGCGTCAACGGCTCCGGTAAGCACCTTAACTTCTCGCTGGGTTCAGCCAAGGCTGGCAACATGTTCGATCCGGGCGACACCCCGCAGGGCAACGCTCAGTTCCTCGTGGTCTGCTCGGCCATGATCAAGGCAGTCTACAAGCACGCCAAGCTGCTCCGCGCTGTGGTGGCTTCGGCTTCCAACGATCACCGTCTGGGTGCCAATGAAGCCCCGCCGGCCATCCTCAGTATCTTCCTGGGTACCGAACTCAACAGCATCTTCGAAGCCATTGCTGGCGGTAAAGCCATCAAGACCAAGAAGGGCGTCATGCACGTGGGCGTTGATGTTCTGCCTCCCATCCCCAAACACTCTGGCGACCGTAACCGTACCAGCCCGTTTGCCTTTACCGGCAACCGTTTTGAATTCCGTGCTGTGGGCTCCAATCAGTCCATCGCCGGCCCGCTGGTTGCACTGAACACCATCCTCGCTGAACAGCTTGACGAAGCTGCCACCATTCTTGAAAAGGCCGATACCTCGACCCCCAAGAAGCTCGGCACCGCTGTTGAGAAATACGTCAAGTCCGTTTGGGATGAATGTTCCTCAGTGGTCTTCAACGGTGACGGTTACTCCGAAGCCTGGCATAAGGAAGCCGAAAAGCGTGGTCTGCCCAACCTCAAGACCTCAGCTGACGCGCTTCCCGAAATCAAGACCAAGGAAGTTGCTGCTCTGTTCAAGAAGTACAAGGTGCTCTCCAAGCGTGAGCTTGATTCGCGTTACGAAGTCTACGCTGAGCAGTACGTCGGTGCTGTCACCGTCGAAGCCAAGGTTTGCATCGAAATGGCTCGTACGCAGATCTTCCCCGCAGCGGTCCGTTACCAGACCGAGCTGGCTGCTGCCCTGGCAAATCTCAAGGCTGTTGGTGTCGAACCCGACCACAACACCCTGGACCTGATCACGGAGCTGATCGCCAAGCTTCAGGACTCCGTGGCTGATCTGGTTGGCCTGCTGGATGTTCACTGCAAGACCCCCGAAGCCGAATGCACCCACATGTGTTGCGAAGTGCTTCCCAAGATGCTCGAAATTCGCGAAGCCGTCGACACCCTAGAAGGTTACGTGCCCACCGACATCTGGCCGTTGCCCACCTATCAGGACATGCTTTTCATCAAGTAAGTTCGCTTGCTTGTTAGACCATCATCCCGCTGATGGTTTTCAAAACAAAACCCCGCGTGTGTCAAAGCACGTGGGGTTTTTTATTTGGAAAGAATGGATGTTTTGTCCTGACCCAATATGACAGATAGATAAAACACAAGCCGCCAGACGAAGACCGCAGGAATGAATCTGACGGGTGCGAACATGCCTGATGTTTTCACCCGTCAGATACACTGCGTTGACCTGGCGGCTTGCGTTGTGATTTACTTTTTTGTGCGATTACTTTGAATAATCGCTGCGACACTGCGTGTCACTGACGTGCGATCAAATCTTAAAACTGCAGCATCTGGCGGAAGACATCCAGGCGGTGATCGATTTCGTCACGCTTGAGTGTCGACATGCGATTGAGGCTAAAGTCCTCGATGTTGTAGCTGGCCACCATCGTGCCATAGGCGATGGCTTTCTTGATTCCTGCGAAGCTGTGGTCATCGGTTGCGGTGATGTAACCCATCATGCCACCTGCAAAGCTGTCGCCGGCACCGGTGGGGTCGACCACCTTCTTGGCGGGATAGGCAGGCAACGCGGCGCGCCCGTCGATGTGCTGAAGCAGTGCGCCATGTTCACCTTTTTTGACCACGACAAAACGCGGGCCAAGGTCGATGATCGCTTCGGCGGCTTCGACAATGTTGCTCTTGCCGGTGAGCAGCTGTGCTTCGGAGTCGTTAAGCACCAGGCCGTCGACTTCCTTGAGCAATGCCAGCAGTTCGTCTTTTTGCGTGTTGATCCACAGGTCCATCGTGTCTGCAACGGTCAGTTCACTGGTGGGGAACTGCTTGAGCAGATTCATCTGGTTGACCGGGTCGGTGTTGGCAAGGAAGACATACCGACTGTCCTTGTAACTTTCAGGAACCGGCGGGGCGGCTTCGGCAAGGACGTTGAGCTGGACATCCAGTGTGTCACGCTGGTTCATGTTTTCGTGATACTTGCCGACCCAGCGGAAGGTCTTGGAACCCGCACGTTTTTCCAGACCTTCAAGATCGACATTGAATTGCTTGAAGGTATCCATGAAGGAATCAGGGCAGTCTTCACCGACGACAGCGACCAGACGCACGGGGCAGAAAAAGCTTGCTGCTGCTGCGAAGTAAATTGCGGAACCGCCCAGAACTTCGTCTGCGTTACCCGTCGGTGCCTGCACCGTGTCGATACCAATACTGCCTGTGACAATCAGGGACATATGTTTCTCCATTTGATTTTTTTAGGGACTAGGGACTAGAGACTTGGGACTAGGGAAAGGCAAATAGCACCGTTTTGACTGTCTTCCCCTAGTCCCTAGTCGC
>JBICHS010000624.1:0-2551 GCA_043101135.1 Phycisphaeraceae bacterium JB051 | reverse complement strand
CATCATGTCCAAAGCACAGCTGTGATAATCCTCCACCACGCAGGGCAATTGCGAATCATCAAGCCGTCGATCAATGAACACCACCGGCACCTGCTCTGCCAACTCCGCGAAAAAAGCAGCGTTGGGGTCATCCGATGTCGGCCAAACCAGTAAGCCCTGCACGCCGTTGTTAATCAGGTGTTGAGCGACCTGCTTCTCGCGCTCCGGATCATCTTCACTGGAACGAAGCACCACGAAATTATGTCGCTGACCAAAGACCTGCTCTGCATGCATCGTGATCTGGCTGGCAAAGGTCATCGACGCGTCATACGGAATGATCAAACCGAAAATAATCGCTGTATCCGCACAGGGGTCCGTCTGACAAATTTCAATCGAACGCCCCGGATGTGAGACCACCACGTTGTCATTTTCCAACGCAAGCAACGCCCGCTGAATCACGTTAAGTGAAACACCAAACTCCTTACTCATCGTCCGCACCGGTGGCAGGGAATCCCCGGGCTTGTACTGGCCCATGCGAATCCGTTGGCGAATGGTCATCGCCACCTGGTCGGAGAGTTTGGATCGTTTGCCTGCAATGACATCTGCCATGATTACTGCTGCGACTTTCCACTGACTTGTGCACTGAGTCCAAGGAGCATCAACGTCGAACCGACCTGCTGCTCAGCGCCCTGTGAAATAATATCAAGCGACGTGATTTTCACATCCGGCTTGGGATTTTTCCAAAGCATGATGTACGCCCCAACGGTTGCATGTGAGATCACCGGGTGTGGCTGCTGCCAGGCAACCATCGCGCGATCCAAGTCCTTGGGACCATACCAATCACCAACGTCTTTGCCGCCTGTCACGGGAATTTTCACACTGCTTCCGTCTGCGTAATTCACTTGATACTGAGCGATCAAACCCGGAGCTGCGTAATACGCTGATTGCAGGAACGCCAAACGTTGAAGCGTCTTGTCAATGACAATCCCATCAACCCGTGGTGGGAGTTGGGGCAGACGATGTCCCTGCATGGCAATGATCGCATGTTGCTGCTCTTCGCTGCTTTTTGCCAATGCGAACGGCACACCAAGTAACAACTGCCGCCCCAAAGGTAAATGCACAAAGTCCAACGTGGAGCCTGAACCCAGTGTGTTTTTCAACGGTGCGTTGGCATGTTCAAACAACGGGATCGGTTGCCAATCATCAGGCTGTGTCTGCGTGAGCACTTCACGCACCGGGTGTTGATCCAGTTGATCAAGATGTGGTGCATGTTTGAGAATGTTCCCATCAATCACATAACGGAGCGTGTTCAAAAGCAGCATTGTCGCAACAGGATCATCCGCCACATGCTCAGTGAGTTTAAGTGTGGTAAGCAGTGTTGCACCGTCACCAATCCGCGCTTCGCGCATCACCGCGAGTTGCCCATCGGAACTGTAGCTACCTGCTGCAAGGATCGCATTGACAGTCAGTGGCTTGATCATGCTCGAAACGGACAAACGATCCGGCCCATTGAATCCGTCAGCAAGTTGTGCAGCAGTGATGCCATCAAGCACGGGATGATCGGATTTGACCCTGTCGACGAAAGGCTGACGCATGTTGTTGCCGGCGAGAATCTGGACATTGGTGATACCATCAAGCGTCATCGTTTTACCCGGCGAAAGCATCAGTAAACGTCCACCGTTTTCAATCCATGTCTTAACGGACGGTGGAAGCGCCTCGACGTTTTTCCCCCAGTTTTCAGGCATAATCAGAACATCGACATCACTGAGCGTATCAAAGCCATCAAGCTTGATCGGCTTAATCCCAAGCAGATTCATCGCCTGCATTAAGCCATCCGTTGATGCATCTTTAATCATCATCACACCGACGCGTGCATGGGTGGATAGTGAGGACACCTGCAAGGGTGATGCAATATGCAACGTCATCTGATTGCTCGCCAACGTCATGCCCGCAGCATCAAGCCAACGCAGCTTGGCAACATACTCACCTGCCTGGATATCCGAGGGCGTCTGCCAACGCAGCGATAGTTTCTGGCGTTCATCACCCGCAGCATAGGTGATCGAATCAGTGATCAATGCAACGGTTTTGTGTGCATCGTTGGCAGCAGTGATCTCCAATTGAACCTTGCCTGCAAGTGATGTCATGGCATCGTTAATCAGCACAATATCCGCCTGCCAATCCTTGCCAGCATAATGATGTGCATTGGGCAAACGCTTCACATCAAAGCCGACATAATGCTGGCCATACACGCGTTTGATACTGTCAGGCAAGCGGAACCGGTTATCAAACCACGGGCCGAAACCCTGGATCAACGTCTGTTGGCGAAACGCTTCCAAGACGCGAATGCTCCAATCACCCGTCACGTTGTTGTACGCGTCATTGCGATTTTGCAGTGCACGCAAACCAAGCTCGCGGACATAGCGTGTGTCTTTATGTTTGACGTAATCTGCAGGCGAAACGTCCTTGAGTTTGACCGCAGTGGGACGCCAGATGGCAAGCGATTCGGTGATGATGACGGGCTTATCAACCTTGCCATAGAGTTCGCCCAGCACGTTCAAATCCGTGTCGATAC
>JBICHS010000623.1:0-5850 GCA_043101135.1 Phycisphaeraceae bacterium JB051 | reverse complement strand
AAGGCCATGGTCTACGACATCGTGGTCAAGGAACATGAACGTCTGCAACGCGAACTTGAAGACGCTCGTGCTGACATCAAGGTTGCCACCAATGAAGTCGGTGCCGACTCACTTGAAGCCATCTATGCTCAGAAGGTTCGTCGTCTTGAACGTCTGGAAGAAGAACTCGACCAGGTCCGCATGACGCTCATCGCCATGGACGAATTGACCCGTGGTGCCAACCGTACCGTCACCTTGCAGCTCATCGCTTCCAATGATCAGGAACTGCGTCGCCTGCTTCGCGAACGTTACCTGGTTTCGCGTGAGATGACTCGTCTTGGTGCTGAGTATGGCAGTGAACACGT
This sequence comes from Phycisphaeraceae bacterium JB051, assembly GCA_043101135.1. Lineage (GTDB taxonomy): Bacteria > Planctomycetota > Phycisphaerae > Phycisphaerales > Phycisphaeraceae > UBA7800. The sequence goes on along the minus strand of JBICHS010000623.1, from coordinate 5,506 downwards.
CGTCATGCGTCAGCAGAAACTGGTCCTTGCCAACCTGCAGGATCAGATCAACATGTACGTCCAGGAAGTCTCCGGCGACAGTGGTACCAACGGCAGCGGTGAAATGCTGCGTCTTAAGGCTCAGGAAAAAGGCCTCAAGTCACTGGTTCATAAAGTCAACGATGAGTTGGCAGCCATCGGTCGCAAGGAACTGGCTTTAAGTCAGATGCGTGACAAGGAAGAAGCCCTGGTTGAAAAGGTTTCACTTGCTGAAACCCGTATCGAAGAACTCACCGCTGATGCTGCTGCATCCGGTCGTATCAAAGTCATCAGCTACGGCGACGTTCCTGCCGGTGCCTATTCTGACCGTCGTAAACTTGCTGCCGTCGCCGGCTTCATGTTTGGTGGCATGCTCGGATTCGGTATCGTGCTCTTCATCGCCTGGCTTGACCCGAGCATCCGCAATATGGATGACCTGGAACTCACCGTGGATCTTCCGCGTCTAGGTGTCCTGCCGCAGCTTCCCGATGATCTCACCGACGCCGAAGCCGTCACCACGGCCGCTCACTGTGTGCACAACATCCGCACCAAGATGCAGATCAGCTCGGTCCGCGACAACAACCACGTCTTTGCCGTCACCAGCTCGGGTCCTGCAAGTGGCAAGAGCTCACTGGTCATGGCCCTTGGCCTGTCCTTCTCGGGTACCGGTGGTCGCACCTTGCTCATCGACTGTGACCTCGTCGCAGGCGGCCTGACCCGTCGCGTCGAAGACATCATCCCGACCCAAAGCCGTCATCCGCTGGTCAAAGCCGGCCTGGTCTCCGAAGCACAGCTCAACAAGGCACGTGTTCAGAGCCAGGAAGAAGGTCGCTTCCTCGTGGAAGTCCTCGTGGAAAATGGCGACATCAATGGTCGCGATGCCGACCGTGCCAGCAAGCTGCTTGAAGCTTCACAGCGTGGCCTGATGGATGTCATGAACGGTGACAACGTTGAAGACTGCGTCCTTGAAACAGAAGTTCCCAACCTCTACGTGCTCTCAATCGGCAATGCCAGCGAACACGACATCAGCCGCCTGTCCCTCACCGGCATGCAGCGTGTGTTTGAAGCAGCCCGTGAGAAGTTTGATAACGTCATCGTCGACACTGGCCCGACCCCCGGTTCTGCTGAAGCAGCCCTGGTCACCGCCGCCGCCGATGGTACCGTGGTCGTCATCACCCGTGGCGAAGATCGCCTCGAAGTCAAGCGTGCCACCGACGAACTCAAACGCAACAACGTCCACGTCCTGGGTATTGTCTACAACCGTGCAGACGACTCGGACATGGAACTCTCTGGTGCAACGTCTGTCAGCCGTCGTTCCAATCGCCCGACGGGCCACAGCTCGCTGCGAGTTGATGACAGCTACAGTCACTCAAGCCTTGGGAACCTTGGCAGCTCCGTTGCCATGGACTCGGGCCATGACAAAGCTTAACGGCTTTTGAACTTCAAAATTTCACGAGCACCGAGTTAACGCCCGGTGCTCGTTTTCAAAACGGATATCGTGAAAAAGACCAACAGGTTCGACACCTCAGCTGCGGCACTACGTGTCGCTGACCCCAGAACCATGACGCAAGCAACCATACAATCCACGCAATTGCCCATCGCTGATCATCAGGATCCGACGATCTTCGGCTTAACACCGACACAATTGCATGACCGCTTCTGGGCTGCTCGCGGCGTTCAGGTGGTTCGGCAGGGCGAAGCCTCTCAGATCGTTTCCGATGCCGAGTTGTACCTGCTTGCTGACCCACGCACCATGACCATTTTCCAGTTGCGTCCGATTCTGGATGTGCTTAACTGGATGAAGCCCGACGTGCTGTTTCTGCGTTTACATGACACCAACGAGCATGGCTATCGCGAACGTGCGGTGGCTGATGAAGACGGGCGATTTGTACGCTTTGAACGCATCTATGACGGCGGCGATTCACGTTTGGCCCGGGTTGCTTTGACTGAAGATCTCGACCTTGCCAAACGCTGGCAGTCTGCTGCAACGCCTCGCGATGGTTGGCGTGACCTGCGGTACACCGTGCAACGTCGCATGCGTGCGACGCGTTCGGTCGATGCTTCAGTTTACGACAGAAGTCTCGAAGTCGAACGCATGAAGTTCGTCGATGACCTGATCTCCGTTTGGCCTCACCCCGATGCCACCATTGGCCGCGTTGCCAAAGCCGGCGAAAACGCATGGGTGGATTCACAGGCAACCGTGGGTAAACAAGTTCAACTCATCGGCCCGGTCTGGATTGGTGCAGGTCGTATGATTGATGTCGAAGTGCCGGTCGTCGGACCCGTTGCCTTATGGGATGACCCACAGCAGAAGCCCGAGCCTGAAGACATCCGATGGTTAGCCATCGAACGCTCCAAAAGCTATGCCCGTATCGGCAAGGTCAATGTCCGCGAGCTCACATCGCTTGAAGCCTTTGGCAAACGGACGTTTGATATTCTCTTTGCACTCACGTTCCTGCTGTTCACCGCGCCGATCTACCCGATCGTGATGCTGCTGATCTACATGGAAGACGGACGCCCGTTTTTCTTCGGCCACATGCGCGAAACCGTAGGCGGAAAGCAATTTCCTTGCTGGAAATTCCGTTCCATGCGCAAGGATGCAGAGGAAATCAAAAAACGCCTGCTCGCTGAGAACAAAGCAGATGGGCCGCAGTTTTTCATTGAGGATGATCCACGCATGACGCGCATCGGCAAGATCATCCGTAAACTCAACATCGACGAATTGCCCCAGTTTTACAACGTACTTTGTGGGCATATGTCCATCGTCGGGCCGCGTCCTTCCCCGTTCAAGGAAAATCAATACTGCCCGGCATGGCGTGAAGCGCGCCTTTCCGTCAAACCCGGTGTCACCGGACTCTGGCAGGTCAAACGTTCCCGGCTCAAGGGGCTGGACTTCCAGGAATGGATCCGCTACGACGTGCAGTATGTCCAGGAACGCAGTTGGCGTCTGGACCTCTGGATCATCATTCAAACGGTCAAAGTCACTCTGGGTGGCGTGTTCAAATCCAAGTGATCGACTTTGGAATGACTTGTTAAACGCTGTTAATCATGCGTAACACCATCATTGAAAAATCACGACGACGCCTGCTGGTATTGACTATGGGGACGCTTTTCGTCTCCCTGTTCGGGGGCGGACTCTTTGCGCTCAATCAATGGCAGTCAGATAAACAATACCAGTTGATGCGACATGACGTTCAACTGGCTATCCAACAGGAACGCTATGACGATGCGATCGAACAACTGACGCATGGTTTGGCGTATTGGCCTGATGATTCGCAGTTGCTTCAAGACTATGTCAACGTGCAAAAGCATGTTCAATACATGGCGGATCAAAATCTGGCGTTGACCATTGAAGTGCTCAATCGATCACTTGAGTCCAACCCGCAGATGCAACAGGCTGCAGCACAGCTGGTCCAATTGCACATGATCACCGGCGACGCGAGTCAGGCGTTGAAGGTGGCGGATATGGCGCTGGCAATCGAGCCAGACAATACGCAGATGATCAAGCGTCGGGCGTTTGCCAATATCCGATTGGGATCATTAACGCAGGCAATTGAAGATGTGGATCGTTGCATCGCCATCTCACCAACGGATTACGAACTCTACCTGCTTCGACTGTACCTGGCCAAGTTACAGCATGCTCCTGCATCACAGATGACAGAGCTGGTGTCATCCTGGCATGACACATTGCAAAGTAAAGCCTGGCAGCAAGCCTTGATGGGAGTTAGCTGCAGACTCAATGAGCTTGATGAACAAGCAATCTCATGGTTCAAGCAGGCTGCAATCATTGCTTCTGAGGATGCCCGTTTACTGCAATTGCTCATTCGACAGCTTGACAGTCTTGGTGAATATCAGACCGCTGATGCACTGCTTGATTCGGTGGATGTGGTTGCTTTACCAACCCTGCTATACGAAAAGGCGTGGCGACTTTGGCAGAACAAGTCCGACGATGCTTTGTTGCAACTTGATGCTCAGGATCAGCCTGCTGTAATGGCGCTGCAGTTGCTTGTCTCAAAGCGTCAAGGCCAAAAGCAAAGTGTTGACGCATTGCTCTTGCAATTTGGCACATTACCGCCAACCGCTGCCAATCGGCATTGGGGCAAGCTCATGCACTTGCTGGTCAAGGATCAGGACAGTCATCCATTGCAATGGATTGAAGCTGTTCAACAGGTGCGCATGTCAACATCGAACCATGATCTTGCTGAATTGGTTCTAGCTCAACAGTATGAACGGCTCGGTGAATTGGCTGCGTCTCTGGATGTCTGGCGTGCGTTGTCTCACACATCCCCAAGATGGACTTTGCCCTACCTGCAGCAATCGCGATTATTGCTTGAATCGGGTCACCCCATGGCTTCGGCTGCGGTAGCAAGACAAGCACTTGCCAGTGACCCTGAAAGTACTCAAGCCGGCGTGCTACTTGTTGAAGCACTGGCCAAGTCGCACCACAAGGCTGCACGCGAAATGGCGGTGTCGGTGTTTGAGTCCATCGCAGAATCATTGCCCGCGGATATGTGTTTACTGCTTGAAGCAAGAATCATGGAGCCGGCAAAGGTTCGACAGAAAGTTGATCGCGCGATTCATCACAAAATGGTGACATCTAAAACCACATGGTTGGAGCTGGCGCAGATTAGCCTGGATCGACAAGGAGATTGGCATGATGCCTGTCTCAAAGAATACGAAGTGGATCATGTCAAGACACCGCGTTGGTTACTGCTTAAGGCAATCGCATTGCAAGAACAGGGGCAGGACGTTGCTGCTCGTGAACTGATTAATCAGACTGTTGAACGTCAGACACAGCAAGAAACGGATCAATCGCTTGCATGGTTAGTGACGCAAGCTCAATACCTGTCGATGACCACAGATTTACTTGCCAGTCACGTTGCCTGGCAGCATTTGTTAGCGTCTTACCCGCGGGACTTGTCTGTTTGTCAAGCCGTTTTGAATCTGCCCGAGGATCAGCTGCAACCACAACTGCGCCAACGTGCCATTAATCAACTCAGGCAATTGACCGGCCCATCTGCCATCCGCTGGCGGTACGAGCAGGCAGTCTTGATGCTCAAGCAATCCAGTGACAATGCTACACTCACCCAGGCAACGTTGCTTTTGCATGATGCGTTGAAACTCACGCCTTCTGCCATTGACTGTCGCCTGTTGCTGCTGAAATGTCTGGCAACCATCGGCAGTGAACAGGGCATGATCGAGCAGGCTCATGCGATACTTCAAGTCGACCCATATCACGCCGAGGCATTGGAAATTCTCAAGCAGGCGAGGCGTTGAAAGAACACGATTACCATGATCCGTAACCGCAGGATGGCTGCGGTTTTTTTATGCGCGTTTTTGATTGATGCTGTGCGTGTGTGTGAATGGGGTGCGAATCAGGTTGTTTGCAGCGCATTGTTTCAAGGAAACCGAACCAAGATGGCTCGGCAATATTAAAGCATTGAAGCACACACTCACGTACCCACATTGCCCGTTCATCCTGGCCGGG
>JBICHS010000622.1:0-8770 GCA_043101135.1 Phycisphaeraceae bacterium JB051 | reverse complement strand
GTTGGGATGTGGTTTTCTCGAAAAAGTGTACGAAAATGCACTTGGCCACGAACTGAAAAAATCAGGATTGACCGTCACCCAACAATGTCCAATCAATGTTTGGTATGACGACACCATCGTAGGTGAATATGTCGCAGATTTGATTGTCAATGGCAGGATTCTCATTGAATTAAAATCAATCCAACAATTCAAAGAGATACACACTGCCCAATGCATCAATTATCTCAAAGCAACACGATTACCGCTTTGTCTGCTAATCAACTTCGGAACAACAAAAGTCGAAATTAAACGCATCAGAGCCTGATCAAAAAATCTGTGTGCATCTGTGTGTATCTGTGGCAAAAAAATCTGAAAACCAAAAACGCAACAACACCGGACAGCATCAACCGTCCGGTGTTGTTCATCTTGATTTGTGATGTCATGCAAGCTTACGCGTAGCTGGAGCTTTGGACTTCGCCGCAGTCTTTGCGGGCTTGGGTGCGAGCCTTTGCTAATTCTTCAATTACGCCACTGTCGCGCAACTCTGTCAGAGGGCAGGCAGGCAATTTGTTGCTCTTACGCCAATCCGCGAGCATCGGGCGGACGTCGGTTTCGTAAGCATCTTTGAGCAGGCGCTCAGCACCGGTAATGTCGCCAGCCTTCTGCGCGATGGCCAAGGCTTTACGGTCCACGAGATGTGCTTTGGCGAAGAGCTTCTGGGCTTCATCCACGGTCTGCACCATGGCTTCAAGCTTGGGCTTCAAGTTGTGGCTTTGATCGACCATGTAAGCGAGTTTGGGGTCCTTGCCGGTGTCGAAGGTGAATTGCGCGATCTGGTCGAAAATGCGGAACACGGCATAGGGATCGATCGAGCCCAGCGTCAGATCGTCATCTGCATATTTACGATCGTTAAAGTGGAAACCACCGAGCATGCCTTCGGAGAGCAGCAAGGCGACGATGTGTTCGATGTTGCAACCGGGCAGGTGATGACCGGTATCGACGAGCACCTTCGCACGTTTGCCGGCCTTTTGGCAGAACAGGTAACTCATGCCCCAGTCGGCAATGTCGGTGTGATAGAAGGAGGGCTCGAAGGGTTTGTACTCAATGAGTAATGTGGAGCCGCGCCAGGTCTTTTCCATTTGGTCATTGATTTTTTTGAAAGCCTTTTCAAGGTCTTTCTTACGACGGTAGATGCTGTCCTGTCCCGGGTAGTTCGTGCCGTCGGCAAGCCACATGGAAAGATGTTTGGAGCCAACGGCTTTACCGATGGCAATGGAGTCCATGGTGTGCTTGAGTGCTGCACGACGAGCCTTGGGATCGGGGCTGCAGAAGGAGCCGAGTTTATAGTCTTGATCCTGGAAGACGTTGGGATTGATCGAGCCGATCTTCACGCCATGCTTCTTGGCAAGCTTGGCGGTGTTGCGTGGGTCTTCACCTGCAACGAAGTCCCAAAGCACATGCACGGCAACGGTCGGGCAGGCACCGGTGAGTTGGTTGACCAAACCGGCGTCGTGAAGTTTTTCATCAAGCGTGGATGCTGCAGCGCCCTGGAAGAACTTGCCAAAACGCGTGCCGGTGTCGGCAAAGCCCCAACTGGGCAATTCGATGGCAAATCCATCGAGTGCCTTAAACATATTTCGCATGGTTTGGTCTTTTGCCATGATCGGGTGTCTCCTGTTAGGATCAATGACATCAGGTTTATCCTGATGGAACTGTGAACAAAAACGTCTAATCAGTTTAGCGGCCTAATTTGCGCATTCCACTGAAAAACAAGACCAAAACAGGACTATTTCACACCCAACCGCAAAATCATCCAAGTTTAACCCGCAAAGACAAAGGAACACACCTCATGACCGATACCACCAGCAAAGGCAAGATTCTCATTTTCGTGGGCAATGACTACGAAGACATGGAACTGCAGTATCCCAAGTACCGACTCATCGAAGCCGGCTATGACGTCATCGTCGCAGGACTCGAAAAAGCAGGCACCGTTTACCATGGCAAACACGGTTACCCGCAGGTCTCCGACGCGTGTGTCGATGATCTGAAGTCCGAAGATTTCGTTGGGCTCGTGGTCCCCGGTGGCTGGATGCCAGACAAGCTGCGACGCTATGAGCAGGTGCTCAAACTCACCAAAGAGATCAACGATGCAGGCAAGATGGTCGCGTCCATCTGTCACGGCCCGTGGATCGATATCTCCGCAGGCATCGTCAAGGGCATCACCTACACCTGCACGCCGGGGATCAAGGACGATGTGAACAACGCAGGCGGGACATGGGTGGATAAGCCGTTGGTCGTCGATGGCAATCACGTCACCAGCCGCAAGCCCGATGATTTACCGGAGTTTGCCAAGGGGATGTTGCAGGTGCTTGAGGGTTGAGTCGCGATTATTCATTGAAGATCGCAGACGCGCAGCCAAGTTTGGCTGCGGCTAGAGCGTCCCCAATCCATGTGTAGCACATGCAAAGCCGTACCACTCCTGTGGTACAGGTACATTTAACGATCATGTAACCTTGAACACCCGCCACCCCGGAGGGTCGCGGCTTTGAGCGATGCTGGACTTGATCGATAATTTCTCAATTGAATGACATCACGATGACCATTAACGCGTTGATCGCTGCCAAGCGTCCTCACCACCACATCAGGGCGACACTGTTACAGATCAACTGCATCAAGCCACTGCCGCCTGAACCGGTAATGCCCATCTGGTCGCAGTCTTTCCATTTGCCCGAACCGTCAATGAGAATGACATTGGTGCCGCTGTCAGGGACATTCTTAATGTAGTAGCTTCCTGCGCTGCTGCTGTTTCTCCCGGAGAAATGACCTGACAAGCGGTCGAAGGAGTTGTTGTAGGTTCGGGTGACATCGGTGACGATCTCGTCGTAGATGGCTTGCTGTTCCAGGTCGATGTGGATCGACTCCATGCCGACTTGCTCAGTACCGAGCTTGACCCATTGACCTTCGGAACTGTAACCGCTCTGAAAATTGGCGGTACTCGTTAAACTCCGACGCAGCAGCGATCGGCGGCCACCCAGAATCTGATACCCCACGACAGCGGTCATGTCTGTTGAGACGGAAGCGGGTAACGCGTCCTGTTTCCAATACGAATCGATGTTGGCATCGGGATTGTTTGGACAATAGAAATTTTCACGTGTCAGTCCATATTGCATGATGTAATTGCGCGCTGCAAGATTCAGTTCATACGGGCTGGCGACGTGGGTATGATTCAGACCGCCGAACGGTCCTTCGCTACCACCCCAGTTGCCCAGGTCCGGTATTTTCTGTTTGTAATCGTTGGACGCGAGGATGAGTGATTGCCCAATCCCACGTGCATTGGCTAAACACTTGACGCGAACCGCGGCTTGCCTGGCCTTGGACAAGGCCGGTAAGAGAATCGAGATCAACAGGGAAATAACCGAAATCACCACAAGCAATTCGATGAGCGTGAATGCATGACGTTTGTGTAAACTCATTGCAAAATCATCCTTCCCGATTCGGCTAACCATGTACTGGCTACACCATTGCTATCGACCCTATCAAGCTGCCCAATAATCGTACCACTACCCATATACAGATTTGCGGCATAATTTTACGATTTTGCGACAGCCTCTATTCGCTGCATCAATCAGTTGGCAGCCAACTCGTAAATCATAGCCGGCTGTTGATCGCCTGCTGCGATGACCGCATCAAAGTGATAAGCGCCATCGCGGTATTGCGTATCAACCTGACGCACACGTCGGCCGGCAAAATCCACGACGTACAATTTGAGATTGGGATGCGTGTTTTTCAAAACCACCTTCGCCGACGCCGTATGAACCAGATAAGGAAGTGTGCCATGCTTGACCCATTTCTTCATACTCGCATCGGTAAACTGCATATCCGTATTGGCAACGTTGGTCAGATGCAAAAGCAGGATTTTCTGACTGGTTTGCAGATTCTGCCCATCCATTGCCGAGGCGGAATAGGACGCAAAGAAATTGCTGCCCGAAACTGTCAGACACTTGCCGGCCAAATCAATCGCAGCCGGACCCACGAAGCACTCTGTCTTGTCGGTGACGACTTTGACATAGCCTTTTTTGTTATGAAGCATGATCTGCTTGGTATCTGAAATAATCTCACCATTGCCTGAAGTGATGTAGGGCAACTTGTCCGGATGGACCAACGCATTGCCTCCCAACTGATCCGAAGGCAAGTCTGCTTCTGAAACCACTGCTTCAAATTGCCCTTGAATCTGGCGTGTTTCGCTGACGACCTGCGAGCCAATCTGATGCAGCAGCCCCTGCTTGGTGAAATTCTTGGGGAAAAGCCCCTTGGACCACATATTCCCCAAGCCGTTTTGGGTCGCCCGATCAAGCGTCACGCCATAGGTGTATTTTTTTTGAGCCGGTTTCACATCGCCTCGACCATAGAGCAGAATAATCTGACGTTCGGTGAGTTGTGCCAACGGATCGGTCACCATATCAAAACCATCAATGGGCTTTTGCTCGATCAAGCTGTCAATATGATGCGACCATGCAAAACGGAAGATCGCATCCCAATCCTGTAAAGCAGCGTAAGCCCCCATCATGGCCCCGGCTTCGGCACGATGTTGATTGGGTGCGCAGAAGTTGTATTCCGTCACCGTAAAGGGTTTGCCCCAGATGCGTGAGGGCATGATGAAACATGGGAGAATGTAGTTGTGCCCGGTTTTGATATCCGTGAGTTGATTAAAACGCTTGGGCATCCAATGGCGATCGGGGTGATCCCAATACTGATGGTTATCCACGACATCAAACTGGCTTCGCGTGAACGCCTGAGACTGGTTGGCCCACCAGTTACTGCCGGAGATCATGGCTTTGACACCGTTATCCTTGAAAAACTTGGCGAGCTTTTCGTTGCAGGCCATTTTCACTTCAAGCAGAAACTGGGCCATCAGTTGCTTATCGTCACCGGATTGGTTGTTCTGCTTTTTCCATTGTTCAAAGCGCTCGACATACAACGGCCTGACATTCCACCATGAACTGGCAATGCTGTCTTCATTCAACGGGCAGATACTCAGCAAAGCCGGATCATCTTTCATGGCCAAGCCGGTGTAGGGGTTGACGTGGTTAAGCCATTTGAGTGCCATCTTTGACCATGCGTCAAAGGCTTCGGGCATAATGGGAACCAGCGCTTTGATCACGCCTGGTGAAGTAATGAGTTTGTCCCAGCCGGGAATTTCGTCAGCACCAAAGCGTCGCATGGTGTACAGGTCAATGGAGTAGTACAAGCCAGCCTTCTTCATACTGGCCATCAGGTAATCGAGCTTGTCGAGTTGTTCTGAATCAATGTCGTCAGACTTCTGAGCGTTCCAATTGCCTTTGATCAGATCCACATCGGTGTGATGAAAACGCACAGCGTTGTAGCCCATTTTCTTGAAGTGACTGGCCAGCGAATCAGCGATTTGCTTTTGAACATAGTTGGCGCGAAAACACAGATTGTTGCCCACAAGCCGCACACGCGTATCGGGCTTTTTCTCATAGACCAAATGACCGTCCTCATTGGGCACAATCCAACCATATTGACCAGCAGGGCCTTGATCAGTCAGATGAGAAAAGTCGAGAATGCTCCCCGATTCAATCTCACGCACGACAGGAAGCGGTGTCCAATGCCTGCCATCAGCCTGAATCAGAAACGGCTTTTGCATGACCGTGGTGGTGAAGCTGACACGGGTGGACGTGGTGTTTTTCGTCTTGGGAAAATAGACGCGGACTTCATAGAGATTGGCTTTGTGTTTGCGTAAATCAGTGCGCGACACACGCATCTTCTCACCCTCAACGGCGAGCCTGCCGTCTTGATTGGTCAAGGTGAAACTTGAAGTGTATTGCGTGAACGGCAAAGACTCTTTCTGGAAATCCGCAGGAAAATCGTAGTCCTTGCCATCAGCTGAGATTGATCCATCCACATAATTCTTGATCGGCACGCGTATCGCCACATAGGCCGTTTCCAACGAGAAAGGTTCGTCACGCTTGAGGGTGTAGGTGACTTTCACCGCATCGTCACCCTCTTTGCCTTTGACTTTTTCGAGGGTTTGAATGAGCTTGACGACACTGCCGGGGATATGAAAATCTGATTCGAACCGGTAATTGCCTTTGCTGCCGGACTTGTTGATATTTTTCAAACTGTAGTCCTGGGCCGCATACTTCCAACCTTTGCCAAAGGCGATGAGATTGGTACTTCGCCCCGCATCAAAGTTAAGCAATCCACGATGATCCACCGAAACATGATCCGTGATTTTCTGAGCATAAACTGAATTGGCCCCAAGCAGACTGATCATGGCCAAGAGAGCTACAAAACAAAACGACTTGAACTTCAACATACTCACACTCCGTACTGATGTCGTGGCGGATATCCTGCGGGAAAAAGCAAAAATAGGGTTATCAAGGCGATCAACGTGTCATTTGAACATTGACCGGTTTGTTTGTTACCTCAAAGAAGCACTGAGCACAACGCTGCGGATTGGTTTTAAAGCATCAATCACAACCGCAACCGTGAACCGACCCAGAGCCTGACGGTGATCGCTGTCAGGTCAATCAGTTACAAAATCATATCGAGACACGTGTACGAAAATGCGAAAATCTATTATGATTTTACGACATCGCCATCCATACAACTCAGCAGCGTGAATCGCCGCATTTCAAACATTTGAACAGCATATGACTCGGGGAGCACATGAAGCGCACTTCAACGATCAACAAGCGGGGCTTGATTTCGGTTCAGCGTCATATTGTCGTGTTCATGCATCCTTGGGCCGGATATCTGGAGGAAGCGTGCCTGGGGATTGCCGATTACTTTTTGCAGCGTCCCGATTGGCTTTGCACGCGGTTGTTGCCGGTGCCTGAAGATTATCAGCGTTTGCCGCATCTCAAGGCCGATGGGATCATCAGTCGCGTGGAGCCTGACAATCTGTCATTGCTTCGGAAGATGAAGGTGCCTGTGGTTGACATTGCCAACTGGATGTCCGAGCAATATTTCCCGCGTGTTCTCTGCGATGACGCCGCGGCCGGTAAAATGGCAGCCGAACACCTTCTGGATCTGGGACTAAAACACTACGGGATCATCGGCCCGACCCATGCTGCGTTTCACAATATCCGCCACGAACACTTTGAGAGACGACTTGCCCAGGATGGTTATGTTCTGCATGCCCCAAAAATCCAACACAAGCCACAACCGGCAGACGCGTTGATGCCTTTGGAACTGGATCAGAAACTTGGACAGTGGCTGGTGGGTCTTCCCAAACCCATCGGCCTTTTTGCCACCACCGATCACGTAGCCGCATTCGTGCTGGAAATCTGTCACAAGATGGCGTTGCGTGTTCCTGAGGATGTCTGCGTCATCGGTGTGGACAACGACCAACTGGTCTCAGGGTTTGCCCGTCCGCCGTTAACGACCATTGCCATCCCCAGCCGCAAGATCGGCTTTGAAGCTGCTAGACTCCTTGAGAAGATGATGGACGGCCAGGCACCCCATTCAATGAATATTCTGCTTCAACCCAATGGCGTCATCACGCGCCAAAGTACGGACCTGTTGATGGTACCCGATGAAGATGTGCAGACGGCAATGCGGTACATCCGCGAGAGGATTCACGACAAGATCACCGTCAGCGATGTGCTTGAAGCCGTGCCGGTGAACCGACGCTATCTGGAACGCAAATTCTTAAAACATCTTGGGCGCACCCCCCTGCAGGAAATCCGCCGTGTTCGGATAGATCGGGCCAAAGACTTACTGCAGAGTACGGACTTACCCATGGTCAACATTGCCAAGCGCAGCGGCTTTGCCAACGCCCAAAGGTTGGCAGAGACCTTCCGGCAGGTGACTGGATTAACGCCTTCGGCATTTCGTCACGCCAACCGCAATGATGAGCTGATTTGATGCAGGTAGAACAATGAAAAAACACCTACATCAAACGCGTAGGTGTTGGCTCTTGATGATTCAGATTCAACGCGTTTAACCGCCGGCGACCACCTTGCCCACCGAGAAGATCGGCAGAAGCAAACTGATGGCAACGAAACCGATGATGCTACCCATCACCGCCACCATGATCGGTTCGATCATGCTCGTGACCGTCTTGACCGTCTGATCAAACTCGGCTTCAGTAAAGTCAGCAATGCGGTTCATGACCTTGCCCAACTGACCGGAACGTTCACCGGAGTAAACCATCTGGCCAATGGAACGCGGGATCAACGGACTGTTAAACAGCGAGTCCGAAAGCTGTGAACCCTGGCGGAGCTTGTCATCGACATCTTCCCAGAGATCATGAAAATAGGCGTTATCCGTCACGTGCTTGATGATCGCAACCATGTCGAGCATGGAAACACCGGCGTTGATCATCGTCCCCATCGTGCGACAGGATCGCGTGATGTAAAGCTGTTGATAAAGCCGACCCATCAGCGGGACGTTGAGCTTGATCCAGTCCAGACCGCGACGGCCCTGCTTGGTGAGCATGGCACCCCAGATGCCTGCGATAACGGTAATCAAACCGCCAACCCAGAAGTACCAATAGTTAACCATCACCGCGGAGATGTTCATCAGAATCTGTGTCGGCAGAGGCAAGGCGGCGTTACGCGACGCATAAATACCTGCAAAACGCGGCAAAACGAAGGTCAAAAGGAATACCGTCACGCCGATCGCCATCACCACCATGAACATCGGGTACATCATCGCACCCTTGGCCTGCTTGATGGTCTGCTGTTCCTTGGTCAGATACTGGCTGATGCGATCGAGCATCCCTGCCATGGTGCCCGACATTTCAGACGCGCGAAGCAATGAGGTC
>JBICHS010000621.1:0-6167 GCA_043101135.1 Phycisphaeraceae bacterium JB051 | reverse complement strand
ATCGACTTTCGCAATGTCCATGATGCATTGCTTGCGATGTTGCCCGTGGCGATTGGATTCAGTGTCACCTTCGCGATCATGCAGCTCTTTGGCATGCAGATCAATCCTGCAAACATCATCGTCCTGCCACTGATGTTCGGTATTGGTGTCGACAGTGGCGTGCATGTTCTGCATCGCTATCGACAACACCCCGAAGACGATCCACCCGGACTCACGCAGGCTACAGGTAAAGGCATTACCATCACCACCCTGACCACCGTCATCGGTTTTGCCTGCATGATGCTCGCCTCGCATCGTGGCATCCGCAGCCTGGGATTCGTCGTGAGTTTGGGATTGGTCTTAACGCTATTGAGTTGTTGGACCGTCATGCCCGCATGGCTCGTGCTCACCCAACGCATCCGCGCGAAAAAGTCACAAGCTCATTGATGGTGTTGTTAATCAATTCTCGCCAACTGCGCAACGAATATGGAACTAAAGCCCTGGGACTTTAGTCCCAGGGACGTTGGTCTCACTGTAACCATTCAGCCAACATCGGCGCAATCAACCGTGAATACCGCATCCGCCCCGCGCTATTGGTATGTGAAATATCCGAAAACTTATCGTCTTCCAACGCATCCCGCATATCCACAATCTGCGGCGCATCATCCCCAAACGTCTGTCCCAAATCCGACTTCAAACGCTGCATCGCAACCTCGGGCACCGACGCGCGCAACCGGCTATGTTCAGGCATCAACATGATCACCACCTTGGCACCACGCTCCTGCGATTGCTTGATGATCGTGTTGAGCGCATCATGCTCCGCAGTGATCCAATCCGGTTGATAAGACTGGGCTTCAAACAACCCGCGGTTGGCATAGCTTTTGATCTGTGCGATGTACGTCGCTTCGCTGGCCTTCTCCGGCCCGTCAATGCGAATCATCTCACGCCAGGGACTGGTCACTTCGTTGGCACCGCTTTGCGAGGACGTGTTAAACACCTGCATGATCCCTGCATTCACCGATGCCAGATTTTCCGTGATCACCGTATTCACATCACGACGGCGTTCGTAAACCCAAACACGCTCCCGCGTGTCGTGATACGCCTTGCGGATATCACCCTTAACCAACGGTGAAACGATCGGCAGGCCCGTCTCTTTGACTTCTTCAGTCGTAGGCTTTTTGTGTTGGGCAATGACCAGCGGGTCCACCTGGTGATAGAGGTTAATGCCGATGATCACGAGGTCGGGTTTGAGGTCACTTTCGAGTAACGCTGCACCTTGCTGCTGCATCGTTGCCATACTCGCACCGGCACCGCAGAGTCCAAGATATTTCGCATCAATGCCATCAAGCTCAGTGAGTGTTGCAAGGTCCACGGACTCACGTTGACTGGAAAGCCCTAAAAACACAGCCAATTTCTCGTTGGCTAGTTCAGGATTGCTTGCAAACGCAGCCTCTGCAGCATTGACGCGCTGCGTGATATCTTTCTGGAAACCCGTGCCCGACATCTTGTGGGGCAGCCACGTCGGCCAGAGGGTCGAACTGAGATTCAAGGCGATGTTGACGATCAAAGCTGCGATGACCAACCCAAAGAGCACACGTCCCACCACCGTGATACGATCACCGGTGGTTTGAGGCGCGACGGTCTCCTGTTCAAGTTGTTCGGGGGCTTCCGGGGGGGATTGAGTCATGATCAAAATGCCTGATAGAAAAACGGGTTGTCCTGTTGAGCCATGCAGTAAGCGAGCATGAACATGAGGATCACCGTGATGAGTTTGAGGTAGTACAACCACGCAGGCATGTCCTGCACGGGATGAAGCCAATTTTTAAGAGTCGAAATAAATTTCATCAGGCAACACCTCCACCGGTTATAAGACTGATTAACCACTTAAATCCGTAGAGCATCTGGTCGGTGTTAAAGAAGAAGGTCAGGTGACTGATAGCAACCCACTCAAACGTGATCGCCATGGCCACGGCTTTGATCCACGGGTTTGCCATATATTTTTTGACACCCTTGGATTTGAGTTTCTTGGACAGGCGTTTCTTGTACAGGTTGACGATGATCAAACCTGATGCATGCATCACACCCCAGACGACAAAGTTCCACGCGATACCATGCCAAAGTCCGCAGAGCAGGAACGAAACCAGAAACGCAAACGAGGCACACCACATCGGCCCACGATTACCCGTCACACGCAACGCAGCGATTTGGGTCGGGTAAAACAGGTTCCGTCGGATCCACATGGACAGTGATATATGCCAACGTTCCCAGAAGACGGTGATGTTGCGCGCCAGATACGGGCGGTTAAAGTTCTCCGGCGTATGCACGCCAATGATTCGGCCGATCCCAACAGCAATGTCACTGTAGGCTGAGAAGTCGATGTAAAGCCAGATGAAAAACATCTGCGCTTCAAGCGCCCAATAGCCGTTACCTGCGGTGAAGTCCGTTAAGAAGATTTTCTGAATCACAAAGGCAAGGACGAACTTCTTAAACACACCAAAGCCAAGGCGCTCAAACCCCCTGAGTATTTCCCGTGGTTCGACACGTCGTGGTTCGTCAGGCTGTGTGATGAACTCTTCATAGGATTGAATCGGCCCAGCAGCAAGCATGTGAAACGGCAAGCAGTAGTTGATCACCTGAATCAAATTCGGGTAAGCCAATCGTTCTTCCCAGAGACTGCGGTACATATCGATCAGTCGTAAGCAAACATAGGAAAACGCAATCACCGAGAGAATCGGCGCGGCGCCTTGCAGCTTGATCGCTTCACCGATGCCATGGATTTTGTGCATCAAAAACAGGGCGATACACAAAAGCAACGCAACGGTCACGAAGACGGGGCGGAGCTTTTTGCTCTTGATCGCAACGGTGAGTCCCCATGCGACCACGCTGCCTGAGAGCAGGACAGCGCCACCTTGCCAACCCAGCAGGGCGGTGAGAAAACCCAGGTTAATCAGGGCAAAACGCAGGGAGCGGAACTGCCCGTTAGCCATGGGGGCCAGTAGCAGAATCGCAGCCATGAACGTCACCCAGAATTCGGGCTTGGCCAGATCAATGATGTAACTGCTCATGCGTCAGCGTCCACCTTTGCCAAAAAAGTCTTGCGTTGCTCTGCCTTGTGGACATCCAGTTCATAGGTCACCGTGCCATCCTCAGCCGTGTTGATCGGCGTAAAGCCAAGTCGGTCATAAAGGTCTTTAACCAGCGCGTTCTTGGCGGTGGGGATGTAGGTCCCGATGACAAAGTCCGCATTGCGATCCTTGGCAGCATTGAGCAGGGTGTTGTAACAGAACTCTTCAACGGTTCGTCCAATCACGCGACAACTCATTAACCATGTGTCAATGTCGAAGGCTTTGCCAGCTTTTCCAAGCGGGTGTTCCTTGAGCACTGCAAGCAGGACAGCAACGAGACCATGATCACCAAAGCGATCTGCCACGCGGAGTGTGATGCCCATGTTGTCACTGTCTGCAAGCATCTGCTGGACAACCTGCGGGCTGTGACGACGGGTGGTGAGATTGAATTGATTGGTCTTACCCAGCAGTTGAATCACGCGGGCAAAGTCTTCTTCGTTGATCAGTCGTGCATCTGCGGACATCTTCAGCGATTCGAGATAATCATCCATCGACGTGAAACTGGATAGGACTTCACGACGCTGCGCTTCAGCACGGTATTGCTCGACACGCTGGGCGTCGGCCTTGGTGACGTTCATCGACTCAAACCACAGGCCATGCTCCAAGGCATGGACATACTCGCTGGCATCTT
This sequence comes from Phycisphaeraceae bacterium JB051, assembly GCA_043101135.1. GTDB lineage: Bacteria > Planctomycetota > Phycisphaerae > Phycisphaerales > Phycisphaeraceae > UBA7800. The sequence continues at coordinate 2,432 of JBICHS010000621.1, read as the reverse complement.
CGCCAACTTCCACGACTTCGACATCGGGGAGCATCTGGCGGACATGTTCGCGTTCGACGGGATTGTCATCCAGGAACACAAAACTATCCAAGCCCAAACGCAAGGTCTGAGCGATGCGCTGGATGGCAACGGCTTTGGGGTCCCATGAAGCTTCGAAAGCTGCAAAGTCCTCAAGTTTGAGGATCATGTCAGGATTTTTCTCAAACGGTTCGCGGGCGTCGGCGTCATTGTTCTTGGAACAGACTGCAAGCAAAATCCCCTTGTTTTGCAGGCTTTTTGCGTAGCGTTGTAACGCGCGGTGTGCTTCGCCATCAGGGCTGTCACCGATGCCGATACCCAACGGGCCGGTCTCACCGACAACGCCACCCCAGACGGTGTTGTCCAGGTCAAGAACGAGGACTTTCTTCGGGCCGTTGACCATCGTGCGGTAGGCTGCAAAGACATGTTCGGAAAGGCGTGCGGTGCCGACTTCGCTGAAAGGTTGTTTGGTCCAGTAATAGCGACGGGCATCGTAGAAGTTTTCGCGACCGAGCATGCCGGAGATCTGGTCGATGTCGACGAAGAAGCTCATCTCGGGCAGGTTCACGCGGAGGGCTTCGTTGACTTGGCGGACGAGATTGATGTGGCCGCCTGCCTGGCCGCCGAGGTGATGTCCCTGGTAGCCGGGGGATTTGTAGTCGTAACCGATTTGAATCAAGCGGGTGTTGAGTTGGTTGTTAACGAAGTTCCAGGCTTGTTGCCAGAACGTGATTTCATCATCAATGCGCTGCTGGGCATCGCGATCACCTTCAGCAAGCAGTCGCGTGTTCCAGGGCAGGAGCACCACGGCATCGTATTTCACATCACCGGATGCAGCAGCCATGAGTTCCTGCATAACGTTGTCATATTGGCCTTCGGTTGCCATGACGGACATGCCGCCTGCGAAGGCTGATGCGGTGAGGCAGTTGCACAGCCAATTGGTGGTACATTGCCCGAGGACGAGGACGTTTTGCGTTTTGACATCATGCGTTTTGAAATGCTTGATGATCTGACGTCCGGCTTTTTCAATGCCTTCGGCAGAGAGCCAATGTCGACGCATGGCATTACGCAATGTGCTTAACGCTTCGTCGTGTTTGTTTTCTTTGCGGAGTTTTCGCGAATGGTTAAACACCGTGATTTCGTCGAAACGTTCGGTGTCCTGATTCATTTGTGAATTTAAAGTCGTCATGCGTTGGCTCGTTTTCCCATTGCGTCATGCGGTTTTATTCTGGATGTACTCGACGGTAATGCCACGCGTGTAAATCGGTGGCAGGAAGTTGATGAGAATCGGGCCAGCATCAACTGCCTTTTGCTCAAGCAACTGCATGTCCATGGCTTTGAGTTCTTCGGTGACTTGATCCAAGTCATCAACCTGGATGGCAATGTGATGAAGCCCGCCCATGCCCTTGTTGAACTTGGCAAGCTTGGGGCCTTTGGGCACGATGAATTCGATGACACCCAGTGCACCTTCAGTGAAGATGCACAGCGCTTCGTATTCCTCGACGTACTGCGTCCGACCGAGCTTTAAGCCGAACACGGCAGCGAGTTCAGGGACCCGCTCCTCTTCGTGCACAATGATACCGACGTGATGTAATTGACCTGAGAACATGCGTCTTTTTCCGTGTAATGCGTCTGTGAGATAACAGTGATTGCATTGCGTATGGCTACGCAACTGCTATTGCATCGAGCCGATCAAAAATTGATCTCCATAGCCTCATATTTTTTTCGTCATTCCCGCGAAGTCGGGAATCCAGTGGCATGCAGTTGATGCTTGCACATTTCACTGGACTCCCGCCTGCGCGGGAGTGACGGATGGTGGAGCTTTATTGTTTGAACTGCTCTAGCTCTTCAATGCACCCGTTAGCTGGCGACGGCGGTTTTGGTGTCGATCAAGGCGACGAGTTCACCGATGTTTTTGAGGCCGGCCACTTCGGAGCTGGCAAAGCGAATGCCGAAGGCTTTTTCCAGGTTGAGCATCAAGGTGACGTGCATCAGCGAGTCCCATGCATCAACATCTTCTGCGGTGGTGTCGGCTTCGAGCTCGATTTCATCATCATCGAACACATCACAAAAAACTTCGGTGACTTTGCTAAGCGTATCTGACATCTTCTCAATTCCTTCCATGTCATAGGCGGTATTTGACGGATAAACCCCGTGCGCAGGGCATGGGTTACAAGCTTCAAATATCACGCATGCCAGGCAAAGCAAGAAAATCAAACCAATTGACTGGAAAATCGTGACGGTTGTGACGATTGGGAGGATGAGCCTTGCTGTAATGAAAAGGGTCACGCAAGTGTGCAACCTGCGTGACCCAAGAGAGAGATTGTGCGGGTTGGATTTATTGAGCAGTCATGCCATAGACAATCAGGGGGGCGCCGGTGAGTGTCAACGTTCCCTGCCCGTTGATGACAGGG
>JBICHS010000620.1:0-5566 GCA_043101135.1 Phycisphaeraceae bacterium JB051 | reverse complement strand
TCTAGACATCACGTTGCACCTTCCTTTACCGGGCTTGTGACGGGGCGGGGCCGGAACTCCCACGCAAGATCAACTGGGGTTCAATCACGTTTACAACCTGCTGGCCTTGAGGCAACGGCTTTTCTTCAGACTCTGGTTCGAGCTTCAATCGCTTGACGATCAGATCAGCCATATGATTGACATAGACATCAATGTCATAGGCGCATGTCGTAATGGTCGGCTCGGTAATAATGCAGATCGATTGATTGCCCATTCCCACAACCGAAACATCATCAGGCACAGATAGATTCAACTGCTTGAGCGCCTTGATCAATTGGGCAGCTACCCAATCGTTGTGACACAACCAGCCGGTGGGCATGTCCTGATGACATTTTTCATAGCGCTCTTTGAGCAACTTGGCTAACTGATCGACCATATGAAAATTAAAACCAAGACAACACTGCTCTTCAAGAATCAACCAATCAGCGCTGTAAGGCAGGCGATACAAATTGAGCGTATCGCGATAAGCTGTATAGCGATTGCGTACACCGGGTAACTGCGTTTCCATTTCAATGGCACCGGCGTAACCAATCTTGCGATGCCCCAGATCATGCAGATGCCCAAGCACTTCCTGAGAGCCCCGGTAAACATCCTGCATGCTGTAATCGGCAGGTAAATTTTCCACCGCTGCAAACACCTGCACATTGGGCAGCCGAGAGAGTTCCTGTTCCAGCTCTTTGTATTGATGCATATAGCCCAAAGGCCCAATCACAACCGCCTCGACACGATGCTCGGCCAACTGCGTCAATGCTTGCCTGACCTGATCGAGCTGGCCATTGGTGAGCATGATATTGAGGGTGTAACCCATCTCCCGAACACGCTGGCTGAGAATATCGAGAATGCTTGAATAATGCGGATTTCTCGGACTGGCACGCAGACAGATGCCAATGGTCTTGGTTCGCCCCTTGGAGAGTGATCTTGCCATGTGAGAAGGTTGATAACCGATCTTCTTGGCATATTCACGGATTCGAAGCGCAGTCTTTTCAGCAACATTTTTTCGGTAATTAAGCGCATTACTCACCGTCATTGGAGATACGCCTAAATCTTTACCTATTTTATAGATAGTCGTCATTACACAGCATCTCTAACCTATGTTTACCGGTAAAATTTTACCGGTAAAACCCTCCAAGTCAAACATTTGAGGTATAAAATTTCGCATTAATCTCATTTCAAAGTGCCAACACGCAAATCAATCGAGTTGCAGGTCGAGCATCGATTCGCACAGTTCTCATTGCCGAAATCGGTGCCAGAAAAACCGGTGACAGATGAACATTTCCAACGAGCAGCATCAGATGAGGCGGCGCAAAATGCGGCGCAGAAGCTGCACGAAAGCACCGGCCATGTCTTGCAAGTGAGAAAAATCAAAAAAGGTGATTCGCCTATAAATGCAGAAACTCGCAACAACTTGCTAGTTATTGCGAGCTACTACATTCATAGTGAAGTACCGGAGGTGGGACTCGAACCCACACTCGGGGTGAACCGAAATGGATTTTGAATCCATCGCGTCTGCCAATTCCGCCACTCCGGCGAGAGTCGGAGAATTGTCGCTGATTTTGTCATCAAGGTCAAATCCACAGTACATCTTTTTCAAACATTCAGACCACCCCACCACACACTCGACAAGCGTCAATCTTGACCCAGCTGACAGGTCCGTTAGGGTAGCTGTTATTTGATAGTCCGCCAAAACTTGCAGGAGTCCGACATGTACGCCAAACAGCCACTGACATTCGCACTGATTTTTAGTCTTCTTTGCCTTGCAACCGCCCCACTTTGCCAAGCTGAAGACACCGTTCTCAACGGCCAATTTGCTGACAAGACTGACAACTGGTATCTGACCAACCGCGTGGGCGACAAACCTCAAATCGTCGATGCAAGTGACAACAATGAAATTGCCAAAGCCGTTAAAATCACGGTTAACAAGGCAGCCCCCAAGAAGCCCTATCTGGCAGCAGTCAACCAATCGCTGGCAACCTACATTGCCAAAGATAGCCCGATCACTTTCAGCTTCATGGCCAAAGGAACCAGCGGTGCAAACCTCATCGCTGCCATCCAGACCAACGGCAAGCCGTACAAAGCCTTTGCACACTCCGGTCGCATCCAACTCACCGAACAATGGAAACGCTACACATTCAACGGCAAAGTCACCCAGGACTACACGGCCGGTGATCTGCGCATTCTCTTTAACATGGGTCACGCCAACGGCACCACCTACATCGCAGATGTCTCACTGGACTGCCCGAAGACAACACTGCCACCGATGGACTTCCCGCTCAATGCCAATGATCAATTCTCCCGAGAACACTACAGCCACAGCATCCCACGGGGCAAGCGTGCACAATCCAGCTTCACCGGCAAAGGCGATGATTGCTATATGACCGTCAAGATTGTCGATCCCGATCCCAAAAAGGGTTGGGTCGTCACACACGGCCAAACCATCAACTATGCCATCCCGGCTTCGACCAAACTCAAACTCATGGTTCGTGCCCGAAGCAAAACTCCCGGCGCCAAATTCAGCATTCACTTTGAAGGCAAGGAACGTCACAAGCAACGCCTGATCTCCATGACCGACATCAAGCCCACCGATGATTGGCAGTGGTTCGAAAAGACCACCACACTCAAGCAGGCGATTGGCTTTCGTGAAGGTCGCCTGATCACACATCTGGGTTACCTGGAACAGGAAATCGACTTCGACCAGATCATCCTCAAGCAGATCGACGAATGAGCCTGTAAACAAGCGATATTATGAGACCTTATCAGAAACCTAGCTTGTTTGTGGGCAGACCATACTGAGTTTGCCGATGCTATGAGCAAGATGTGTGACACTTCTTGTGAACTTGTGATCTTCTCTGATGATTGGGGCCGACATCCATCGAGCTGTCAGCATTTGGTCAGCCAACTGCTGCCCCAGATGCCTGCGCTATGGGTGAACACCATCGGCATGCGCATGCCCAGTCTCAAACTGGCGGACATCAAGAAGGTGGCCACCAAGCTCAAGCAGTGGACGGTTTCCAAATCAGCTGCATCATCGCAGCAAAGCCCCCTGCCTCAGAACCTGCGTGTGATCAATCCACTGATGTACCCCGGGTTTCGTAACACACTTGAACGCAAGCTCAACAGCCAACTCATCAGCCGTCAGGTCAATCGTCAACTCGCTCACAACGCGGACATACAACGCGTTGCCATCACCACACTGCCGATCACCGCAGACCTTGTGGGCAAGCTGCATGTTGACCGCTGGGTTTATTATTGTGTCGATGACTTTAGCGTCTGGCCCGGACTTGACAGTCGCGTGATGCAGCAGATGGAAGCAGAGCTTGTCAGCAAGGTCGATCGCGTCATCGCGGTGTCCAACAACCTGATTGACCGACTCGGCCAATGGACCTCTAACATTGATCTGCTGACTCATGGCATTGAATTAAGCCATTGGCAAGGTTCGCAGGAAATCACATCTCATACAGACTCCCCAACTTGGGCGCAACGTCAAAATGCCGAGATGATTTTCCTGTTCTGGGGCCTGATCGATGAGCGACTTGATGTGTCGTGGTGTCTAAAACTCGCAGAGTTTGGCAAGTTGGTGCTTGTTGGACCAATGCAAGCTGTCGATGAACGCATCACGCAGCATCCTAATATCATTCTGCCCGGACCTTGTGCGTATGCGAACCTGCCGAGTCTTGCACAGCATGCGGATGTACTGGTCATGCCCTACGCCGACCTACCGGTAACACGCGCGATGCAGCCGCTGAAATTCAAGGAATATCTGGCGACAGGCCAACCCATCGTTGCTCGGAATCTCCCGGGCATCCTCGATTGGCAGGACAGCGCTGACCTGGTTAACCATGTTGATGCGTTTGTCACCCAAGCTGTCGCCCGAGCGATTGGTCGGCTGCCGACATCGCAACGCGATGCACGCAAGCGTCTGGATCATGAAACATGGCAATGTAAAGCACAGCAACTGGCAACACATCTGATCGCCGCCTGATTCAAAACATCTGCATCAAACGCATGACACATTCACAAACTGTTATCGCGATAGCAGTCGGACCTGCGCGATCCACATGAGATTGGGGCGTGATTTGGGGCCATCACCTGCAGACTGAAAAATGCGGATGCCGTTGTAGGATGTCGCAGGCATCGGATGCAAACTCACAGGCATGGACTGTCGTGTTTGCTCAACAACATCAAACCACTGACCATCTTTCTTGATCTGCACGCGGTATCGGTCAGAGATGTAGGCTTTACCGTTATCCGTTGCCCAGGTAATCTGAACTTTGCCACCGGTTTGCGGGGTGTCGAATTCAAAGGCAAGCCAAACGTCTTCCCCTTCAATCTCAGCCGAAGCCCATGCGGATTCGGACCAATGCAATGTTGAACGATCGGTGACGCCGTCGACCAGTGGTTTAACCGAATACCCACCATAACAACTCGAAGGCATGATCACGGTGTTCATGGGAAAACCATTTGCAGACTCGGGCAACGTCAGAGACATTGCTTGAGGCGTTGCCTGTTTTTCAAGCCATTTCGGATCGGGTTTGCCGACGATATCGTTAACGTAGACATCGTCGAGATAGATCGGAGCGGACGCAAAGAGAAAACCAAAGGTCGCTGCACGGTCTGCTGCTTTTTGAATCGATTCCAAATCCGTTGGCAAAGCATAGTCAAGTACCAACACCTTCAACGGGTAATCTTTGAGAACAGGCTGAACATATTGACGGACTTTATGAGAATGCCAATCCATGGAGACAGGTGTGTTCATCGTGTAATGTTTGGATTGAAAATCATAGGTCGCGGTGAATGACTCGAGCATGAAGGCGTCCGCCATCGGCGCCAACTGCGAAAGCAAGCTGTAACCTTGGTTGAGAATGATCGGCGCGTCGGGTAACGCTTCACGCAGATCACGAACCAGCTGGACCATGCCTGGCTCGGTATCCGGGAAGCGCCCGACGGTGTCAATGGTGTCCAGAAAGATGCCGTCATAGCCATCTTCTTCAACCAGACGCTTGGCTTCTGCAACGCGGTCAGCACGCCAGCTCGGATCCATTGGGTTAGCAAAATAGCTTTTCCAAATGGGGTTTTGATCTGGCATGCCGTCGTGATCGCGATCAAAATACCAACTCGCTTTGCCGTTAGGCCCCTTGCCGTTGCCTTCTCGGAGCTTGTCGTCTTCACCGACGGAGATATAGCCGGTGGTGACCACGCCGAGTTTTTTGAGTGTGGCAATGTCGGCCTTTTCGTACTGCGGGGAATGCAGAATCGCCAGGTCATAGTTGGAGATCTGAGCGACTTTACCACTGCCGTAATAGCAGTAAAACGATTCGGCCTGCTTGACTCGTTCACGGGCTGAAAGGTGACGATTAGCTTTAGCCGGCGCCATCGGGATGTCAGTCTTTGCAGCGACCTGCGTGGGTTGAGGCAGATCACTGAGATTGATTTTGATTGACTCACTTTGCCCAAGCACTTGAGAGTAGTCAGACTTAAGCAGGCGGATCTGCAGGCGAAGTTGCTTGCTTGAGAACTGGTTCATGGGCAA
>JBICHS010000619.1:0-17681 GCA_043101135.1 Phycisphaeraceae bacterium JB051 | reverse complement strand
TGATAATGCCTGCGACTTGTGAAATGGGCAGTTTCATCCCAACCATCAAAGCAAGATGACCACCGGCAGAGGCACCTGCAACAACGATCTTCTCACGATCGAGTTGCATCATTGATTCATGCCCAGCGTCCAAAAGAAAGTTCGCAGCATCAATGCAATCAACTTCACAAGCTGGATACTCATACGCGGGCAAGAGTCGGTAATCAATGTTGAAAACCGCATAGCCACATTCAGCCAACCACGCAGCAACCGCATTGAAGCGCACGCGATCCATGCTCTTCCATGCCCCACCATGAATCAGCAACACGGCCTTGGCGTTCTGTGACTCCTTGGGTAAATACAAATCACCAAAGCCATCATCACCAGCCTGTTGACTGTAGCGAATATTCCAAACAACGTGCATGACAAACTCACTTTCCTGATGCAATCTGCGTAACAAGCAGCATCACGCATTGATTGGCTGCACGCGGATCTGTGTCATTGCAGACCATGTTGCTTTGTGCGCCAAAAGCTGCACGCCGGTGATCGAGGCGGGTAAGGCCATGTTCATCGCGTTGGCCATCCATGTCAGTGGCTCAACACAGAAAAACCCTTGCCGCCCGCCTTGATTCCAGAAGTACCAATGCTTGAACTGCTCGTCGACTTCGTAAATCACAGCTTGCTTAAACGTCGGGTGCGTGATCACCGCACCACGCAAGCTTTGCCCTGCATACTCACCGATACCCATCGGGCAATGCAGACTCACTTCCTGTTCATCGCCAAACGGCAAAATATCTTTGGGTAATTCAATGAGGCGCCCACTTGGAAGCATTCGCGGTTGAATGATCTCCCATTGCTCATTCGTCACCGTCGGCCAAACCTGCGAGCCTTTCGTCATGGTAAAAGCCGTGTGATACCCCAACCCAACAGGCATATTCAGGTCACTGTCGTTGGTCACCGACATCCGCTGACTGAGCCCATCATCACCAAGTCGATAAGCCAACTGCAATGTGCATTCATGCGGGAAACCAGCCGTCTTTGCAATGCGGTATTGCATCAGCACATGTGTTTTGCTCTGTTCGATCACATCCCATGATTTGCCCAGTACCAGACCATGCAGGTGATTGTGCCTTCCCATTGGATCGTTTAATGAGAAGCGATACACACGTCCTTCAAACGTGAATGTGCCATCTTCAATCCGATTGGGCAGGAAGAGAATGGGAATGCCATAACGTTCGGGTTGTTCGTTGAGTTGACCAAACTGTGCAGGTGTCCGCAAGACATTTAAACCACTGGGCCGATGGATCAGGCTGACAAGGTTGCCACCCTTTCGCGGAAGGACAACCGCCCGCCAAATATCCGACTGGAGTAGGACCTGTGATGTCACATCAAATGCACTGCATGTCATGGGATAATTAATCCTGTTTTTCAAACCAACTCGTCGAACCTTCGGGTCGGATGGCTGTTAACGTGCCGTTGTAGTGGCGTAGGTTTTCAGCCTTGTAGGGGTACTTTTTCATGGCTTCGGGATGCAGCTCGATGCCAAGACCGGGCTTATCGGGGATAGTCATTTCACCGTTGATCAGTTGCATGTGTTCGGTGCAGATTTCCTTGCGCCAGGGTACGTCCGTTGCCATCGTTTCAAGCAACCAGAAGTTGGGGACGCAGGCTGCAAGCTGGAGGTTCGCAGCGTTGGCAACGGGGCCAATCGGGTTATGCGGGCAGACAGGAATGTTCTTGGTCTCCGCAACAGCTGCGATTTTCTTGATCTCACCAATCCCGCCAAAGTGGCTGGTGTCCGGCTGGAAAACATCCACGCAGCCCATCTCCAGATAAGGCACAGCTTTCCACCGTGAGTACACACGTTCGCCCGCAGAAATCGGGATGTTGAGTCGATTACGCAGATCAACCAAGCCTTCATCATCTTCAGGGGTCAACGGCTCTTCAAAGAAGAGCGGCTCATACGGCTCAAGCGCTTTACCCATGCGAAGTGCTGTGGGGCGATCAAAGCGGCCGTGACCTTCAATGATGATGTCACCCTTACCTTTGATTGCTTCCTTCACCGCTGCAACGCAGGCGATGGCTTTATCAAATTCAGCAGGCGTCAACGTGAGCCATGCGCTACCGAACGGGTCCCATTTGAGAGCTTTAAAGCCCATCTCTTCGACCGCGATTTTTGCCTTGGCTGCAAACTCTTGAGGCTCGGTCGCAGGGGCAAACCAGCCGTTGGCATAACATGGGATGCGGTCGCGCATCTTGCCACCGAGCAGTTGATACACGGGAACGCCCAGCGCTTTACCCTTGATATCCCAGAGCGCCATTTCCACGCCAGCTAACGCACTACTGAAAATCGGGCCACTGCGGTAGTAGTAGCCGCGATAAGCATCACGCCAGAACAGTTCGATGTCATGCGGGTCACGACCGATGAGCATGCGCTCCAGTTCATGCACCTGGGCCTGCACTGCCAACTCGGAAAACTCGATGGTGGCTTCACCGATGCCGGTAATGCCTTCATCGGTATGCACGAACACAAACACCCAGTTATTGCGATACGCATAACAGACAACGGTTTCAATTTTGGTGACCTTCATGGTCAACGCTCCTTTGTTTGACACTTATTTCAAGGCGTTTTTGTAAACTTCATTAAACACAGACTCAACGGTTCAAGACTTTGAACCGCACCTGCAAGTGAACCATCAGGTGTGTCCACCAAAGTGCATTGAGCCTCTGCGACGGATAATTCAAAGCTGGCAACCTGCTTATCAGGATTCATGAGCACGACAGCCAACGCGCCGTTTTGCGTGGTGTATGCACGTGCCTGCACGGTGTCGGACTTTAAGGTAAAACCGATGTCCGACTGATATTTGCCATGGTAAAAGACATCACTGTGACGCTGGGCAAAGGCCCTGAGTTTTGCCATCTCGTTTTTCTCATCAGCCTCGATTGCTTCAAGTAGCATCTGCTTTTTCGGCGGGGAGCCTGCAGCATTGGGATACGCATCCTCCCAATCCAGCGACAGGCCACGCGAAAGTTTGACGTCATCAAGGTAGCGGATTTCAAGCTCCTGCCGAAAGCCATGCATCAATGCATAGTGCGCAACATTGCGATCCATCAGTGGCTGGGGGATGCGATTGGTGGAAACCACTTCCGGGAATGTCAGGCGAAGCAAGTCGGGGAAGAGTTCAGCGCCGGATGAAAAATGCGTCAACCCATAGCCGTAACCAAAACCGTGAATCATGTGCAATTCACGGGCCATCGGTGCGATGAAGGACTCGGTAGCGATGACAAAATCTTCATCAATCGCCTTCATATGTGAAACAATCTCACGGATCATTTCCACGCGGCCGGTCGCATAACCATCCATCGGGTTAGCATGATTGTGCTCAGGGTGATGACATTCATGACGACCATAGACACCGATTTGATCGTAAAGCAAACCGTCTGCGCCAAGCTCGTGAGCCTGCACTGCGAGAGTTAACATTTGCTTTCGCCATGTCGGGGAACTGGGGCATGCGGTGGCATAAACCACCGGCGTGCCATCGGTGAACTTGTTGATCTGACTGAGATTCACACGACCGTCAGCCATGATGTTAGCTGCGTCTTTGCCATGCTCGCGGTAGAACGGTGTTGCCACATCCATGATCACACCATTGCTGTAAAGGATCACCCGCAGGCCGCGATCTTTTGCACGCTTGATCGCAGCTTTGAGTGCGTCACGACCACCGAGTTTGGGACATGGATCGTAATCGGGATAGAGATGATCATGCCCCCCCACCGTCCAACCGAAGAGCCCGAGGGTGCTCAGGCCGCGTGCGATAGCAATGTCAGCCAGTTCATCAATGCCGGTGATGTAGTCGTAATTCACCGACTCGTTTTGTTGTTTGAGAATTGCCAATAACCAGCCGGAGTTCTCGCGCATCCATGTGGGGATGGATGCTACCTTGCCAACACTGTCAAACCAGTTGCGATAGAACTTGGCTGCAGTGGACCAATGCCCGTCATAGGCTTTGATCACCACGGGTGGTAAAGTCACCGTCTGACCCGGTGCGACAAATGGGAAACGCGTGAATGAAACTTGCAGGTTTTGAGCTTGCTCATCAGTAGCGATTGCAATGTCCACGCACTGATCTTGCGGATCATGCACGCCCACATAAACACCGCCCTGATCCGCATCGCGATCCACCATCAGCCAAGGCATGGAACAGCAATGCGAGGGGTAGCTTTCCTTGATGTCGGGCATCTGCGCAAAGTCCGTCACGCGACGACCCGCACCTTGCGGGAAGAGCAATGCTGCGTCTTTGCAAGGCAACTGCAGCCCAGCAATTTTCAAATCGTGCACCTTCAGATCATCACTGTCATTGGTGATCGCAACGCGGACGTCCCATTGATCAGGGCATTGGTCGATCGTGATGACCACGGTCAATGAGGCGGGTTGCGGGACCTGCCAGGTGTAGGTGCGTTTGTTTTCTGTTTCATCAACATGCAATGCTTCGTGCACGTCACATGCCTTTAGCGTCCCCTTGGATTGGGCGGGATGCTTCGCGGATGTGAAAGACATTTCCCATGCGTTAGGGAGATCCAAATGAAACTGATTGTTGAGTGAGAGTGATTGCATGGGTTGATGTTTTATGGTGTTTGAGTGTGGTTGGTCCCTGGGGTTAAAACCCCAGGGCTTTAGTTCCAGTATGGAGATTCATTGGTGATGTTTGTGTCGTCGTCAAAGTGCTTTGCGGTCGGTGATGACCAAGGGGTAATCGGTGAGTGGGATTTGGCAGACATAGTTGCCCCAGACGACGCCGGTTTCGTTTTTGATGTACTCGTTGACGCGATAGACCTTGCCGGTGAGTAAATCCACGAGCACGGGTTCGTCCAATTCCCTGGTTGCTTTGGGGATGATCAATAGTTCAATGTTCAATGCGTCATAGGTTTTAACCGGGATATTGGGAACCCAGAACGTGTAGAGCGGATAGCCCTTGCGTTCAAAGGATGCGGTGATGGCTGCTGCGTAGTCCATATTGAACTTTGCTTCACAGCTTTTATCTTCACTACCGAACTGGCCGTTGAAATGGATCGCGTGGAACAGGTGATTGAGCTTGGTATCTTCATCAAAAAGGTTACACACATTGCGCATCGCATGGTACGACTCCTTGGGCGAATAGTCCGCACCATTGAGCAGGCCCATCATCACCGGCTTAAGCGGCTTGCCAAAGGATTGGTAATACGTCGCCTTGTCGAGGTCAGCCGTATGGAAGTAACTGGTCATCTCAATGTCGTTACGCTGATCCATGACCAGTCGACGGATGGCCCATTTGGCTTGCGTGGTTTCGGTGATATCTGCCGTATTTTCACAGAGAAAATCGTGATGCCCGCCGTGAATGGAAGGCGTACCGGTTTCGCCCTGCCAGATGCGAAGCGAGGGTTTGTATTTGTTACACATCTGACGCAGGGTTTTGTCTTCGACATCCGATGAAAGCTCGGGCGTGTCACGGTATGGGTGATAGGTGAGAATGTCGATATGCTCTGCCATGCCTGCAGCGAAGGCAGCTTCGAGGAACGCGGTTGCGTAGCCACCTGCAGCGACACATCCGCCGATCATCGTTGCCCCCGGAAGTATCTTGCGGACGGAAGCTGATGTCATGACAACGAACTTGGCATAGTCCGTAGGGTTCACGCCCTTGGGCTGCCAGAAGTTGCCGATGTTCGGCTCGTTCCACACTTCGTAATACGTCACGCGGTCTTTGAAATGCTCGACCGTCGCCTGCACATATCGATCCCATGCAGCAATCACTTCATCACCGTAATACATCGGCACGTAGCCGACCGCTGACGGATACGCCGGGTCATCCATGTAAAGCTTGTTCCCAAAACAAAGGCTCATCCAGGGCATGACACCGACATCAAGCAGCCCATCGACAATCGCATCAAGCCATGCAAAATCGTAGACACCTTTTTCGGTTTCGCACTTACTCCAACCCGATTGAATACGAGCCCACTTGGCACCGAGTTTGGCCAGGTGCGGGTAGCAGGGTTCGGGGTAAAACATGCCACGATCCAACGTCTCAAAACCGACGCCGAACTTGGTGGATGTCATGTCTTTGGTATCGCGATGCTGGATCTGGCCGATCTCGGTGATACCGAATTTTGCAGGATCAAAGTAATGCTCATTGCGTTTTGTGTCAGTGGACATTGGATGCGCTTTCATTTGGAAAATGCGTATATGCTATGAATCAAGGGGTAAAATGCGTGGCGTAAGCTTCCGGGGGCGGGGGTCAGACTTCACAGTCCAATGGGACGAGTTGGGCAGCAGCGCCAGCATCGACGGTGAGAATCGTGCCGGTGATCGCGCGGGCTTGTGGGGAAGCCATGTAAAACACGGCGTCAGCAACATCCTGTGTGGTGGCCTCATTATCCAATGGCAAGTTATCCCGACGACGCACAACATGCTCAGCTGGCAAGGTCTCCCAACGATTGGTGTTGATGTAACCGGGACTCACGACGTTGACGCGAATTTTCTTCGGCCCAAGTTCCAACGCCAACGCACGGGTCATTGCCTCCACGCCACCCTTGGCTGCGATGTAATCACAGCGACCGCGAATCGCACGCTGAGCCGTATTGGAACCGACATTGACAATCGCCCCGCCACCATGCGTCATCATGATTTTGGCTGCGTGCTGGGACGTGTAAAACACTGCCCGCAGATTCACTGCCAGCACACTTTCAAAATCAGCAATTGTCATCTCGGTAAAGTTCTTGAAACTCCCAAGGTGACAGGCATTGTTCACCAGCACATCCAAACGATCCGAATGCCTGGCAAGCTCAGCAAACATCGCATCAATCTGCGCGGGGTCAGACAAATCCGCGACCAACGGCAAGGCGTCACCCTCAATGCTCGCGACCGCCTGCATGACTTCCTCTTGCCGACGGCCATTGACGAACACCTTAAACCCCTGCGAAGCGAAGTGCCTGGCAATGGTCAAACCAGTATTGACGTTGGCACCGGTGACGAGAACAACAGGTTGCTGTGGACTGTGAGACATAAAATTTCCCGAGAGCTGGCGGGTTGACTTATTTCATATTGTGAATTACAATATTGACATTATGAAATTTTAGACAGACCACCATTGCAAGTCAATGGGGAAATCTTTCAAGGCATTTTTACCGCAGAGGCACAGAGAGCTCAGAGTTAAGAGAGAAAAATCAAGAGATGTTTTTTAGTTCAAGCATACTGCAAGTATTTCTATGTGGGGTGACCCTCATTTTCCATGCTGTGTCTAGCATGAAGCTTGGTCATAAAACAAATAGGTTCATCTCTCTTAGCTCTGAACTCTCTGCGCCTCTGCGGTAAGAAAATGCCTTAAAAAAAAACAAGGAACACACCTTGATCAAAGTCCTGCACAAAGCGTTTGAAATCATTGAATGTATTTCCGAACACGGGCCGGTGATGCTGCCCTCTGCGATTGCCACGCGCGTTGGCATTAATCAGGCGACGTGCGTGCGGATCCTGCGTGACCTGGTAGACCTGGGTTACATCGAACAGCTTGGACCGCGACAGGGATACATGCTCAGCGTGCAGGGGTGGGCGACGTTCAGCCGAAACCCGCAGATTGAGCGTCTGCTTGCTGAAGGCTCACCGTTGATCAGTCAATATGCTGAGCGCATCAACCAATGCATGTTCCTGTGCGTGATCCGAAATGGTCGCAGGTACACGGTGTTCTTCCGCAATGGTCACCCGACGTTTAATCTCGTTCCGCAGCGCGTTGCGTATGATGACTGTCACATCACTGCGACAGGTCAACTGCTACTAGCCATCGGGCCTGAAGAAGAACGCCAAGCCTACCTGGAGCAATGCCCTGCCGATGTTGACCGTAAGGCATTGCGTCGACTGTTTACCAAAATTCAGAAACAGGGTTTTGCGGTGATTCATCGCAAGGAAGACTTTCATGCCATCGCCGCGTATCCGGTTTACATGTTCGGCAAGGCGGTCGCTGCGGTGAGTGTGTGCATGGTGGGTGATGATATGAAAAAGACCGAAGAACAGCGACTGATCAAAGCCTGTGAAAACTGCAGCCGCGACTTATCTGCAAGGCTGGGCGTTCACTTGCCGTAAAGAATCACGCAGCGGTTATACTGTTAGCCGAGTGCATGATTCACACGGAAGGTCCTTATGCTTGAGTTACTCCCGCATCTGGCAGCAGGCACTGGCGGAGATTGGTCCGGACTTATCGGCATACTCCTGCTGCTCACAGCCGCGCTGGTTTTAGGAACCATCGCTGAACGTCTCAAACAAAATGCCATCCTCGGCTATCTTGTCGCAGGCACGCTCATCGGCCCCAATGTGCTTGGCTTGATTCACTCGCGCAGTGAAGTGGAAATCATTGCTGAGATCGGTGTCGCCCTGCTGCTGTTTACCGTCGGTCTTGAAATTTCCATTAAACGATTATTACGCATGGGGCCGATCGCCCTGCTTGGTGGACTGCTGCAAGTCACCATCACCATGGCAGCGGTCTTCGGCTTATCCATGGGGATGGGCCTGGACATCAAAGCTGCGGTGTGTCTTGGTGCGATGCTTGCACTATCCAGCACGGCATGTGTGATCCGGCTACTCGCGGACAACTCGGCGATTGATGCGGTTTACGGGCGCAACGCGGTGGGCATTCTGCTGTTTCAGGACATCGCGGTCATGCCGTTGGTCTTAACCGTGACGATTCTTTCGGGCACCGGAGATGATGGCTCAGGTGGCAGCAGCAATGCGTTATGGATGCTTTTGCGGAGCCTACTTTATGCAGGCCTGATGGTGCTTGGCTTCTGGGTGTTGATGAATTATGTCGTGCCCCGGCTACTGAATATCCGACAGTGGGCCAAGAACCGTGAGCTGCCGATTCTCATGGCCGTGGTGCTTGCGGTGGGTAGTGCGGTGATCGCGCACAAGCTTGGCATCTCCGCCGCGATGGGTGCGTTTATCGCAGGCATTCTGCTTGCTGAATCCCCCTTTGCCACGCAGGTCCGAGCGGATGTCGGTGCGCTGCGGACGGTGCTGGTGACGTTGTTCTTTGCTTCGATCGGCATGCTTGCTGAACCGGTCTGGGCAGCTCAAAACGCACTGCTGGTTCTTGGGGCATCCACATTTATTTTGATTCTCAAGCCCGCGATTATCTGGTTCATCGCAAGGCGGTTTGGCTTTACGCATGGCCAGAGCCTTGCCACCGGTTTGTGTTTAGCCCAGGTCGGTGAGTTCTCATTCGTGCTTGCTGAAGTGGCGCGTGGGACAGCCATCAGTGAAGACATTTTCCGACTGGTTGTGGCTTCGACGATTGTCACGCTTTTTGCAACGCCCTTTCTGGTTCGCTTTGCACCAACACTGGGTAACCGACTTCAATCATGGATGGATCACAGGAAACGCAAGGGTAAATCACCAGACAGCGAATCGGCGGATCAAACGCAGGAAGACGACAGCGACAGTCAGGACATCCCCGAAACCAAGCCAGTTGCCAACAGGATATTGATCATTGGTTTTGGCCCAGCAGGTCAATGTGTTGCAGAAACGCTCATTGGCAAGCACCGCGAGAAAATTCTGATTCTCGATCAGAACCAGCGTAACGCTGCCAGCGCCAGTCGCATGGGATTGGCTGTACAGGTCGGTAGCGGCGCGTCACCTGAAACGCTGGAGCATGCCCACATCGAACTTGCTGATGTGGTGGTGATCACCATCCCTGATCCGCACACGGTTCGACAGATCATCCATGCCTGCCGATCATTGAATCCCAACGCCAAGCTCATTGTGCGTAGTCGGTATCACGTGTACCGCTGGGAGCTGATGCTCACTGGTGCGACGGAAGTGATCGACGAAGAAGAACAGGTCGGTCATCGGCTTGCGGTCGCTGCACGCAGACAATTGGAGCCGGATGAATAAAGCAGGCGTATGCGATTGATTATATTTTCCGTCACTCCCGCGCAGGCACCTTGCAACCTGCACCAGATTAACATCTGGTGCTCATGACTTTCGTTGAATCGGAATACCACGCGGCCGTCAGTTCTCGCAACGCTTTGGCCCAATCAACCATCACGGAACATGACACGAAACATGCCGCGCATCTTGCGTGTGATCTGGCGACCGAGTTCCTGAATGCGTGACGCGTTGGCTTCGGGTGACGCAGCAATTGTCGGGTCGGTCAATGTCAACCGACGACGGGCAACCGCTTCACCAAGCGTGTCAAACAAGCGTGGGCGGCTTTCAAATAGCTGCTGCATGCATGGCTGATCAATTACGAACACCACGCCATCGGTCACCGCCTTGATCGTTGCACTGCGCGGCTCACCGGTGAGTAGTGACATCTCCCCGAAGAACTCACCGGGTTGAAGCTGTGCTACCTTATGCGGGATGGTGGATTGCGTCTCGGTCAACAGCACTTCAAGCAGACCTTCGAGCACGATATACATTTCATGACCGACATCGCTTTGCGTAATGATCTGCTGACCAGCG
Organism: Phycisphaeraceae bacterium JB051; assembly: GCA_043101135.1. Taxonomy (GTDB): domain Bacteria; phylum Planctomycetota; class Phycisphaerae; order Phycisphaerales; family Phycisphaeraceae; genus UBA7800. Next base: position 7,222 of record JBICHS010000619.1, on the reverse strand, counting down.
GTGTACAACTGCTGTTTCATGCGACCGGCAAGCATCGTCTTTTCATCTTCGGTCAGACAATCAAAAAGCTCCACGCGATCAAGAATCCGACGTCGGCCGGTGTCTTTGGTCAAATCAATGTGACGTTCAGGCAGCGGTTCGAAGTAGAGTTCCTGGCGGGCATAGGTCAGATCAATCCCGGCCTGCTCAAGATGCATAATACAACTGGAGAGCACGCGGTCGGTCGCAATGGCAGGCGAGATCGGATCCCATGCATGAATCCAAAAGCGGATTTCATATTCAATCCCAACGCCATCGCCCTTGCGAACAAGCACCATCGGCTCAGGTTCCGTGAGCATGTTCTGACTGCCCATCGCTGCCTTGGCACCGGCAAGCAGAATTCGTCGTGCACGTTCAACGGGGATCGCGGTGTCCAATGAGAGATACGTGTGAAAGCGCGAAGGCTTGGCCGGTGCGTGATAGTTCAAAACCACCGTCGCGGCCAAAGCACTGTTGGGGACGACGAGTAACTTGTTCTCTTCGGTGAGTAGTCGCGTGGTCCGCCAACTCACTTCCTTGACCTGGCCAACCACTTCTTCACTGCTGTGACCAACGTGGGCTTTGATCCAGTCACCGATGCGATACGGCTGATCCATGTGAACCGCAATGCCGGTAAAGATGTCGAGGATGACATTCTGCAGTGCAAAGCCAAGCACCAGGCCGGACAACGACGAGACGGCTACGATCCCCGTGATCGACTTCTGGAACACCAATGTCACCACCAGCAAAATGGCGGTGGCATAAATGACGAGCCAACTGATGTCACGCAGAATGCGTGGCGTGGGACCACCAAACCGACGACGAGCCCAGTGATCCCAGGCCAGAACCGTCACCAACCGTTGCAGAATCGAAGCAATGCATAACCCGATACAGGTCGGCAAGGCGTAGCCGATAAACGTGGGCATCCAATGCACCCACTTACCCGCCCGGTTGGAAAGCTCGGTCACATTAATCTGAAGTAGAATCAAAACGGCCAGCAGCAACACCGGCAGCAATAAACTCTTGAGAATCCGTAAAATCATACAGGCGAGATTCCATTTACTTTCATGAGGGTACCGTCCCGGACAATAGCCATTATGACATATTTTCATGCATAGCTGAAGCGTTGACCGTATCATGGACGAATTGACAAAACATCCCTGACCGACACCCGACACCATGCACATCTTCATCACCACGCTTGGCTCTCGCGGCGATGTTCAACCCTACATTGCACTGGGGCAACGCGCCATGGACGCGGGGCATCGTGTCACGCTGTGTACCTGTGAAAAGTTCAAGCCCATGATCGTCGAACAGGGCCTTGAATATGGTTACATGAATAACCAGTTCATGGAGTTGATGCAGACGGACATGGCACATGACTTGATGGAGAATAACAACAACATCTTTGAAACCATCAAGTCCTTCATCCGGATGTACAAACAGGTCGAACCGATGCAGTGGGCAGCCATTGATGACATCACCAACGCTGCGATGACGGCAAAGCCCGATTTAATTCTCTATCACCCCAAAGCATTTATCGGGGCACACATCGCAGAGAAGCTCAACATTCCCCAAGCCATTGGCTTTCTCATGCCGATGATGATTCCCACTTCGGATCACCCGGAGATCGGCTTCCCGAACCTGCCGTTGGGCGGATGGTATAACCGCTGGACCAGTCGAATCACACGGATGATCATGACGCGATCAAGCAGGAAATATGTCAAGGCATGGCGTCGACAACACGGCCTTGCTCCCCTGCCCCGCGGCTGTGATTTTCTGCATGATGTGAACGGCAAGCCCATCGACTACCTGCTGGGTTACAGCCAACGGGTCTGCCCTCGCCCTGCCGATTGGCCCGAGCATGTGCATGTGACGGGATACTGGTCATTGGCAAGCAAAGAGGATTGGCAGGCGCCCGATGACTTGCGTGCGTTTTTGAATGCAGGCGATCCGCCGGTCTATGTGGGCTTTGGCTCCATGTCGGGGCGCGATCCCAAACGGCTGACGAACACCATCGTCCAGGCCGTCAAGCAAGCCAATGTCCGGGCGATCATGGCAACGGGTTGGGGGGGTCTGGATGCTGCAGAACTGCCTGACAACATTTTCAAGATCGACCAGGCGCCTCATGACTGGCTGTTCCCAAGATGCAGTGCGGTCATTCATCACGGCGGCGCAGGCACCACGGCTGCAGGCCTGCGTGCAGGCAAACCCACCGTGATCTGCTGCTTCTCATTTGACCAACCCTTCTGGGGCAAACGCGTTCACGCGCTGGGGGTTGGCAGTAAACCATTGCGTCAGAAAAAACTCACCGTGGAGCAACTGGCCAACGCGATCCTTGAAGTGACGAACAACCCATCGATCAAACAAAACGCTCAACACCTGGGCCAACAACTCCGTGATGAAGATGGCTTGGCCAATGCCCTTGAGGTGATCGAACGACTGATACCAATCCCGATAAAAACGCGTGCGTTGGATTGAGATATTTGAGCACCGGATGTCAATCCGGTGCAGGTGCCCGAGTTCATGCGTCTTCAGACCTGCACCGCATTGACATGCAGTGCTCAATCATGCACGCGTTCTTAATGGGATTGGTATGATGACCAAGACACCGATCCAAGATGACTCGGCTATGTAACCCGGTCATCTTGACCGAGGCTTTGATGATCAAAATCACACTGCATCCTACCAACGACACATAAAAAAACACGGGACGCCTTGTGAGCATCCCGTGTTGGATCTGTATCAATGTGTTGGTATCAGAGCGTTGGTTTAGCCAACGGTTGCTGCAGCAATCTGTTCCTGCGGCAAGCTGATGTTCAGGCCATGTGCACCGGGTTCGAAGATGTGCAGACGGCTTGCTGAGACGTGCATGGTCACGTTGATGTCGTGGCCGAGTTCTTCAGCGGGGATACGGGAGATGATGCGCTTGCCCTTGGAGGTTTCCAGGTAAGCGTCCATTTCCTTACCAAGCGGCTCAACCACGTCGACCTTGGCTTCGAAGGTCTGGTTGTCACCTTCGCCGTAGCCCGGTTCCTTACGCAGACGCATGGCTTCGGGACGCAGACCAAGGATCACTTCCTTGCCAACGTGACCCATCACGCGACCAGCGACTTCGTCGGTCAGACGGATGGCAAGACCTTCGCCTTCAAAGAAGACAGCTTCGCCGTCCTGGCTGAGTTTGCCATCGATGAAGTTCATCGGGGGCATACCCATGAAACCAGCCACGAAACGGTTGACCGGGTAGTTGTAAATGTTCATCGGGGTATCGATCTGCTGAACCAGACCAATGTCCATGACGCAGACGCGATCGCCAAGCGTCATAGCTTCTTCCTGGTCATGGGTCACGTAGATCGTGGTGGTCTTGAGGCGGTGATGCAGGTGCTTGAGTTCAGCACGGGTGGTCACACGCAACTTGGCGTCAAGGTTGGACAGCGGTTCGTCAAAAAGGAACGCGGAAGGCTGACGCACGATGGCGCGGCCAAGAGCCACACGCTGACGCTGACCGCCGGACAATGCCTTGGGCTTACGATCAAGAAATTCGTCCAGGCCGAGGATCGCTGAGGCGTCGCGGACACGCTGATCGATTTCAGCCTTCTTGAAACCGCGCAGTTTCAGACCAAAGGCCATGTTCTTGTACACGGTCATGTGCGGATACAGAGCGTAGTTCTGGAACACCATGGCAATGTCGCGATCCTTGGGGGGAACGTCATTGACGACGCGTTCACCGATGGTGATGGTGCCTTCGGAGATTTCTTCCAGGCCGGCAACCATGCGAAGCGTGGTGGACTTACCACAACCTGACGGGCCGACGAGCACGAGAAACTCACCATCCTGAATATTGATGTTGACATCTTTAACGGCGCGGACATTACCGGGGTAGATTTTCCCCACTGATTCGATTTTGACTTCGGCCACAGAAAAGCTCCAGTTGTATTTAACACATTTAATAAAAAGACCAGACCGGCTGGAAAGTGTAGCAAAGTCATGGCGCATTAGCCAATTCGATGCTTCATTTTTAACCGTCGGTGATCAATGTTCGGCCAGCGTTGTGGCGGCTGAGACCGAAAATTTCATTGAATTAATTTTTATCCGCCCAGACGTGAAAAATCAACCCTTTTGAGCATTTATTCTTCGGGTTTGTACGGATTCATCGGCTTGTAGCCGCTACCGCCATCTTCATCGTCATCATCGCGGAGATCCTGGGCTTCCTCATGCCAGGCCGCCTGGATCGCTTCGAGAATCTGCTCATTGACCGGATGCCCTTGCTGGGCCTCAAAGTCATCAAGTGATTCAACCATCTCGCGGAGCTTGGTAAAACGGACACTCAGCGGATCAACACTGGGGTAAGTCTCTGCCAATGCAATGGCTATGTCTTCAGTATCTGTCCAGGAAAAGGTATCGTCCATGGCAATTCTCTTCTGATTCATCACCGTATTCGCCGCAGCGGGTTCAACCGACACGAAGGCTGAGAAAAGCGACCTGCAGCTTAACTCTGACGAAACCTATTATACCTGACTTTGGGATAAGGTTTTTTGAGTGCACAAGAGCAGCAAAGGGACCAGGGTTGTTCATCGAACATTTTGCCCTGTTTTTCTGCCTTTTAGTCTAGTCCCTAGTCGCTAGTCCCTCGTCCCCCAACAACAGGCGCATTTAGACTTATCCAAAACTCAGGTGCTATTGACCATCTGCGGTTCACGCACAGGCCTGTTTGTGGGTGACGGTGAAATGGTCTGATACAGCCGCAGTCAATCTTGCTGGCGATACGGTTATTGGCCTATTGTCACAAAGTCCACCACGCCGATGTGCTGGGTTGGGGTGACTTTCACAATACGCGGGGCGGGCAAGGCCTGATCAAATTCGACCAGGGAACCATCCTGATACAGTGCCACGACGTGTTGGTTTTGCCAGCGTGCAGCGATAGGCGATGTCTTGCCTGCCTGCTTAAAACCATGCCCGATGCGCTGCCCTGCGGTTTTGTTGACCTTGTAAAGTTCAAGAAACGTATCCGAAGCCGTCGTCAGCAAAACCATTCCCTGCACGCCGGCCCAAGAGATCGTCGGAGCTGAATCAAGACGCAGCAACGGTTGGTGCGGGCTATCCGGCGATTTCAAAGAGATGAAACCAGATCGTTTGATTGCCTGCGACAAGGTCACCGTGTCCAGCGCATAGGTCTCGGCATATTGCCAGCCCGAATCATCGCGTTCACAGAGTAGAAGCAACTGCCCCTCAGCCAAGGCAATGGCCACGGCTGTTCGCTTGGCGGGATTGGCGACCGGGCAGTACCCGTGACGTTTGAGGATGGTGGTCTTGCTATCAGGAAACGGGTAGAACTCAAGATGGCGATCAGATCGCAACACGACCAACTCCTTGCCATCATATTGTGGCAGGACATCGCCAACAGCCAGACCAATGAGCTGATCAGCTGCAACCGGGCTGCCGAGCTTGATCTCTGTGGGTTGGGCCTGATCCGCGTTACCAAGCAGGATCGTTTTGTGATCCGTCAAAGAGACAAGCGATATCTCCTGCGCATCAAGTTGCGTCCAACCAACCCCCACCACCATTGCTGCAATCAACAGATACCTGAACATGTTCCATGTCTCCTGAATTTCAATACACACATATCAATGAGAATTTTCGATCGTTAAACGGATTGACCTTCACCCCATTGCACCGGCAGCACCCGACCGGGCAACCACCAATTTTCCTGGTCATACATATCCAACATCAAGTCCACAGCCGCATGCCCAAGCGCGTCCATCGGTTGGTGCAGATGAGCCAGTGTGGGCGAGCAAACCTGCGAGGCATTGAGCCCGGTTGACCCGATGAAGCAGACATCCTCAGGCACCTTGAACCCTTTTTCCAAACAGACCTGCATCGCACCAATGGCAGTGAGGTCCCCAATCCCAAAAACGCAGCGTGGTGGTTGACCGTGCTGATCAAGGTATTGCGTCATGAATTCACGCCCCAACTGCAATGGGGGTGACTTGCCCGCGTTGTAATCCAGCGAAACAAATTCCAGGCAATCCGGTCGCTCCTCAAGCAAACGATCCTGAAATCCTGCGATTAATTGACGACGCGGAAAGTCGTGCGAGCACTTCTCAGAAAGCGTCATGAACGGCCCGGGCAGTCGATCCAACACATGGGATGCGGCCTTGCGACCGGCCCCAAAATAATCCACAGCCACGAAGTTGTAGCGACTCTGGCGATGCGGCATGCCGATCTGCACGATCGGAATTTCATACTCTTGAATGAAGTCATGCAACGGCTGATCTTCAACATTGGCCCAACAGAAAATAACACCGCCAAGCTGCTGACGATTCTCAACGATCAATTCTTTGACCAGTTCCCATCGTGTCCCCTGATCCTGACAATTGATCACCATCGGCTGAACCTGTTTTTGATTCAGATACTCAAACATGCTCAAGGTGACATGACTGGACCAATCATCAGACGTGGAAAAATACTCGGCTTTATGCGTCAGTAACCCTATCGCTTTCTTGCGACGATTCTGACTGGGCTGATGCACAAACACCCCACGACGCTGATCACGCTTGACCAGTCGCTGTGATTCAAGAATCCCCAACGCAGCGGTAATGGTGTTGGGACTCACGCCCATGTCTTTACTGAGTTGACGAATCGAAGGCAGACGCTCACCAGGCTGCAAGTCGCCGTCACGGATCTGATCCCCCAGACGCGTGGTCACATGCTGCACCGGCCGATGCTTCAGAGATTCAAACGTATTGCCAGACAATCAAAGCCCCTTTCAGACGAATCAATCACGACTAATCTGTGTCACACAATACTAGTCTTGCAACACTCAATTTTCAAACACAACGCCACAAAATAAATATTATCCTACGTTTTATGACACAAATGAATGAAACAGATCGCTTTTTTGTTTGACACAGAATAATTCCATGCCTAGCATTCCAACACACCGCCTCAAGTCGACTCCGACATCAGGCAACCTTTTCTGGAGAATCCGATGCAGCCAACAAGCAGCCCAAGGCCTCAAAGCAGCCATGAGAATGCAATCGCCCGCGGTTTTACACTCATTGAACTGCTGGTTGTCATTTCCATCATCAGCATTCTCATCGCCATCCTCCTGCCTGCCTTGGGTAAAGCGCGCGAGTCGGCACGCAATGTCAAATGCCTCACGGCTCTGAAGCAGCAAGGCTTGACCCTCCAGGTCTATTGCAGC
>JBICHS010000618.1:0-10409 GCA_043101135.1 Phycisphaeraceae bacterium JB051 | reverse complement strand
TTGGACGTGTGATCAGCTTTGAATTGCATGTCACAATTGATCCAATAAAAAGTCAATTACAGATTACGTTGCCTCAGGCAGCGTTGGTGGAACTGATGCCCGATGCGGCAACGTTGATGTCGATTGACATTCTCCCGGAGTTGGGCGCAGCGACAGCAGGGCAGGACGGTTATCTGTTTTTGCCTTGTTTTGCAGGTGTTTTGCATCGCTTTGACCATGACATTGCCCGGGAACTTCGGCTGACAATCTATGCTGCTCAACCGCAATGGGCTATGAAGTGTCACTTTAATCTCTTTGGTGTTCAAACGCTTGGGCATCGTTTCTGTGCCATGGTCACCCAGGGGGATCATGATGCGGAGTTGGTGGTGCGTTCGCATTTTGGACCTCAGAAGTCTTACAGTGTTCATGCGTCGTGGGTGTATCGTTGGGATCATAGTGATGCCTTGATTGAGGGTAATCGGCAGTTAGCACTTTGCCCGACATCTTCCGATGAGCAGGGGTATAACCAGTTCGCTCGGATTTATCGCCAGTGGCTGCGTGATGAACGTGGCTTGCAGACATTGGATCAAAAGGCTCAGTCGCGTCCAGCGGTTCGTGATTTTGCCAAGACCTATCTGCTCAAAATCATGATGGGCTACAAAAAGCCTGACTTTGACGGGCAGGGCGATTATCAATCCAATACCACCTTTGCTCAGACCCGGAAAATACTGCAACAGATGCGCGATGATGGTATTGATCACATCACCACGCAGATGGTTGGCTGGAACGCGCAGGGACATGACGGCCGATACCCGCAACGCTTCCCGGTCAATGAACAGGCAGGCGGTGAGTCTGCAATGCGGGAACTGATTCAATGGGGCGCATCACAGAATATTCACATCGGTGTCCATGATAATTATTCGGACAGCTATCAATGCGGTGACGACTTTGACATGGCCAACGTCATCGTCGGGCGTGATGGCAAGCATTGGCGCAACGTTCCCTGGGCAGGCGGCTTTAACTGGCGACTTTGCCCACTGCAAAGTATTGAGCATGCCCATCGTGACATGCCCCGCATCGCGGACATGGGCGTTAAAGCGAATTATTACATGGATGCCATCGGTGCGTTGTCGACCTGTCACAGTGATGAACATCCAGCAGACCGCCGCGCGATCATGGATGGCTTCAAGGCCATTTTTTCTCTTGCTCAGCAGCATTTTGACACCGTCAGTACGGAGATCGCCTTCGGACCTTACATGCATTTGATGGATGGGGTGTACATGACCCATGGCGTGGAGTCGGCGGGCAAGTTCACGGACTTTGTCGAACATTTTGTCGACGAGCATGTCCCGGCATTGGCGGTGGTGCTTCACAACGGGATCCGTTACCACCTGGCGCATACGCTGGCTTTACAGGGCCGTCGTGGCGCTTTGATGGATTGTCTCTGGGGCGCCATGCCGTTTGTTGAGATTGCCTATGAACATGTCCCCGGCGCTCATGGGATGCCGACGTATGACGATGTTCGCGAGTATGTTTTGGCTTCCCAGGAACTCTGTTGCAAACAGTTGGCGGATCGTGTGGCCGTGGATATCCAGGCCATTGATCAGCTTTCTGAAGAACTCTGGCAGACGACTTATGCTGATGGAAAAGTCGTTCAAACCGATTTTGCAACAGGCAAAGTGACGATTCGTTGATCAACGCCGTAAACGAAAATGATTGGCAATCAACATTGACTTGGCGCGGTAAGCTGAGAAAAATACTGGTATACGGTATTTAAAAGGATTCAGCATGACAGAAGCACGCAATCATCCTCAGGCACTCAAGGCCTATCGCATGATCCTGCGTTACCTGCGCAGTCAGAAAGTCGCGGTGGGGCAGTTGCTCCCGACACAGGCCCAACTGCGTCAGGAACTTAATTTCAGTAATGACACGCTCACCCGCGCCATGAAATGGTTGGTTGAAGACGGTGTGCTCGAACGCAAGCAGCGTTTGGGGACCATGGTGTTGGACATGTCCAAAGCCCGTCTGGATGAACATACGGTCATGCTGGCCATGGTCCCGCATAACACGTTGCCAGACGAACCGTTTTACGGTCATTTGCTTCGCGCTTTGGAAGGTTACATTCGTGAGATTCTCGGGGCGCAGGTTCGCATTATGGCCCATGTCGTTGACAAGCATGGCAATGCCGAGTGGCCGTTGGATACCTTCCCGGGTTTGGATGACATGATTACCCAGGGCGACATTGATGCGGTGATTTGCCCGATTGCCGTTGCTTCTGAGGATACAGAACCTTTGACAAAACTTGGTGTTCCCTGGCTGCATGTCAGTTCATGGGAAAAGACCGATGCGGGGGTCGTGATCGATCAGCAACCGATGATGCTTCAGGCCTGCGAGATGCTTGTTTCGCGTGGCTGTAAGCGTTTGGCCGTTGTCACCAAAGACGCTCGTGCCCGTCATCACAACCGATACTGGAACGCATTTATTCAAGCCTCAGAGATGCACCGTTTCCAAACATCCCCCATTCTTGAAGCCGGTGACATCAGCCTTGAAGCAGGGCGTCAACTGGCCCGCCGGATTTTGAAAATGCCTGTGCGTCAGCGACCTGATGGTTTGGTGGTGATTAACGATGTACTCGCTTCGGGGTTGACGGATGTGCTGCGTGATCAGAAAGCGTATCACCCTGAAATTGCCGTGCAGGCCAATGTGCCGGGCACGTTGATTTTCGGCTTGCCGGTGATTCGTTTTGATGTGGATGTGTATCGCCTGGCCAAACAGGTTGTGCAGCTACTCAAACACAGCTGGCTTTCCCCTGAGATACCCGCATCGCGTCAGTGGCTCATCCCGCATATGGCTCATGAGCGCGCTCGAGATATGCAAACACCTGCCATGATTGTGGCAGATTGATACCGTGCGTTTGCTGTACGCGATTGCACGGATAGATACATCTCGGAATCCTATTGAGATTGGAGACCTGCCATGTCCAAACGCACAGGTTTTACCTTGATTGAGTTGTTGGTTGTGATCAGCATTATCGCTTTGCTGATTTCAATTCTTCTTCCTTCGCTTGCCAAGGCACGAGCTGCTGCACGCAAAGTTCAGTGTGCCACACAGGAAAAGCAGTTGGCTTTGGTGTTTCGCGTTTATCTCAATGACTTTCGCGAAGCTTTCAATCCCGCCCCAATGACTGCGAACAACTGCACGGATCAAGTGTGGGACGGTTACAACGACACATACACAGCCGGGGGGCACCTTGTGCGATATCTGAACAATGTCGTGGATGTGTTTTACTGTCCGGATAGTGCATGGTCACGTTATGGTGGTGAAGCGGACAATCGCAAATACATCAAAGACAAAGAAGCGAATCGCAGTGCCTGGTCCAGCTATGCCATGGGCATTATCCCGATCATGAATGGCGTCTATGAAAATACGGATAACAGTTACGTTGGCGATGTTTTTCAGGTTGGTAAATGGAATGTGAATCCGCCGTTGTTTGCAGATAACTTGAACCTGCAATACCCAGCGTACACGGACAATATCGTCAACCATCAACGTCTTGGTTTTAATGTTGCATTTCTCGATGGTCATGTGAGTTGGAAACCTTCCAGCGAATTGCCTTCCACCGCATTGGCTGAAGGTGTCAACAAGCAATGGCAGTCAGCGTATGCCAACAAAACGTTCTGGACATCCGTTAGCGGGTATGACGCTTTTTCGCCGGATAACAAGCCTTAAAACAGTGTTTAATTCAAATCGATTTTTTGAGAATGGAGTAACGTGTGAGACAGCGTTGCATGGTATACGTCTTGATGTTTTTTGGGATGATGTTGATGTCACAAACAATCACAGCTGCCGAATCAGGTACAGTCAAAAATCCCGTCGGTAAGGCCGCAGGTCAATTGCAGGTGACGGATTCAGGATACAAACTCACTGCCACCGTCACTGAGCTGGGGGACTACTCGGAGAACTGGGATTTCCCCGGTGCCGTTGTGGACTACTATCTGGATAAGCCCATGACGCTTGCTGATGATGCCAACCGTGTTGGTTTGTCGTTTGTCAATCCTGAATCGAGCAACAAAGCCTATGATCCGATGCTGCGCGTGTTGATTGCAGATAAGCGTGGTCATGTCTATGCCGTGGGAACACGCCTTGGTGCCAAGCTCAGTAACATCCCATTAACCGATCACTGGCGGACTTTGCAAAGCTTTGATTGGAACATCAACGAGATGGGGCGCATTGATCCATGGGTGATGATGCGCGTCAAACCGCAAACGCCTGACTATTACGATCAACCCCAATCACCGGTGAGTCTTGTGGGTTTTCGCTTGGTGTTACTTGGTCAAGGGGAAAAGCCATGTCAGGTTCAGATCAAAGATGTGACGCCTTTGACCGCAGACGAAAAAGCCGATCCCTATTGGCAGCTTGATTCGGATCAGCAGTGGATTGAGCATATCCGTAAACCTTATGATCGCTTTGGACGCTATGGTTGGGGGCCTGCTGAGCCAGGGCCGTATCTCAAAGCATCGGACCTGCGTCTGCAAAGTGGTAAAGCCCTTGTTTCATGGGAAATTCTCGCAACGGACGATTGGGCAGTCATCGCTTCGGATCAGCAGGAAATGTCTCTCAAGGCCGATAGTGTCATCCAGTTGCCGTTGCTTGATGCAGGAACCTACCGTGTTCGAATCAATGCCATTTACCCCAACGGTCATCTCACGAAACGTTATCAGCAGTACGTGATTCACCGCAACAGCCGCGGCGGCCAACCGTCCTTGCCGATCTCAAAGCCGTTGCAGGCGATCTCATCTGGCGTGTCGAATGTCTTTGCGACTGCGACCAACGCTTCTGTTTCGTTGACCGCAAGTCAGCCTGGCCAGATTCAATGGACACTCTCCCGATCTGATGGCACGAAAGTCATTGATGGTCAAACCTCACACATCGCACTTGAATCCTATCTTAAACAGGATTCGGTCCTCTGGCTTGAGGCCAAGCTTGTTGATGACGGCAAGGTCATTGATGTGCTTGATCGTGTGTTGGGTTTGATGACACCCACGCCGATTATGCCTGCTGAGAATGTTGCTGTGACGCCCAAGGTCAAACAGTTTGATGGCAAGCTCCGACGCGTCAAAGGCGATTGGAATGAAGGTTCAACGCCGGTGACTTCCAATTCAGAACAAGTCCTCAAGGACTTTGCAGGTTGGCTCGATGATGCTGTGGTTGTGGGGTACAACATTGTTGAACTCTCCGCACCCTGGTACGACCTGAGCCCATTGCCCGGCGTGTATCAATTCCAATACCTGGACAAACTCATCGCTTTGGCAGAGCAGCGCGGGCTCAAAGTCACGCTGCGAATTCATCCCATGATCCGCCAGGTACCCGGCTATGTGCCACGCGAACTGATGACCGATCAGGGAGGTTTTACCCATGGTTTATGGGGTGGCTCGGACAATCAACTGTTCAGCCCTGCATCCGAAAGTTACCGCAAACTCAGCAATGAATATATCTCATCTGTCGCTGCACATTACCGCAATAATCCGACGGTGCTTGGTTATACCATTGAGAGTTTGTTCTTTGATCATGACATGATCGACATGCCCTGGCTTGGGCAATCCGTTGACTATTCGCAGACGATGCGTCGCGGTTTTATTGCATGGCTTCAAGACAAGTATGCAAGCATCACCAAACTCAACGAAGTCTATGACAGTAGCTTTGTCCACTGGGAACAGATTCAGCTTCCCGATGTCCGTGTTGCTTTGGATGGCGATGGTCGTCCCATGCCGCATCACACACCAGCGATCAAGGATTGGTTGGATTACAAAATTCTGGCAATCACGCAGTTGCGTACCGGATGGCTTAAAGCTGCACGCAAAGCCGATCCCGCAGCGTTTCTGGGGATGTACAACACGGGCACCACGGAGTTTTATCTCGACACGGTCAAAGCGCTTGACGGTGTGATCACCTATGGCTCGATGGAAGCGCAGTACCCGCGTGAAACACGGCCCGGCCAACCTGGTCGTTTTGAGCCACACGCCAAGATCGCGCGTACTGCCATGCTCGTGGATGTCGGATTGACCAATATGCTCATGATCGATCAGCCGGGCATGCATGGCCTGTTTAACTATTGGAAACCTGAATGGCGCGTGGCAGAGCAACCTGCCCCGGTCAAGGAAGCGGAGAATCGTTTGAAGGTCTGGTTCGGATTCATGGATCAGATCACCAAAGCCAAGCCGCTTCAGTCGCATGAAGTGATGCACGGCGCCTATCTGATGTGCGATGAAACGCTGCTATATGAACATGGCAATCTGTTTTATGACCGTATTCACGATTATCTCAAACCATTCCAGCATCACGTTTCAGCGTCGGATATGCGTGTTGAAGCACTGCATGCCAAGGACGTGAATCTGGCGATCCTCAAGGGGCGCCCCTGGGTGTATGTTCCCTATTCATCGGACTTGCTGAGCACTGATGTCATTGATGCCTTGACTGAATATGTTCAGCAGGGCGGCACGCTGATCATGGAAGCCGGTTCGGGCAAGTGGTCATTGCAATCCCATGATGCAGATGTTTTGAGCACCCGCTTCGGGCTTGGGAAATGGCATTCACGCAAGGTTGAAAAAGACTCCGTCACGGCACATTGGAATCAATGTACCATCAACTTCCGAACCAAGCCCTGGAATCCCCCGACCAACGATCAGCCGACCCCGTGGATTCACAATGTCGCAGGCGGCTACCTGCAGCTCGGTCACTGGGCAAACGGCAAGGCAGACCAACTCGTCACGCAACACAAACGCGGCAGCGGTCAGGTGATTGCATTTGGTGGTGTGGTTGATTGGCTTAACAGTCCCGGGCTGTTGTCCTGTTTGGAGCAGTCCATCACCGGACATTCCAATGCACAACAGGCTGAAAGTGATGTGCAACTCATTGACCGTCAGCTTATGGATGGCAAGACGCACTTCTATGTTGGTCGCCGTTTTATCTCACAGAACGATATCGACTACATCAAGAGTGGTCATCCTCAAAAGGTGGATCAAACACCAGTCACCACACGAGCAGCATTGCAAAAGCTTGATCCCAACGCAACCTACACCATCACCAATCTGCTGGATAACACCACCTTGCCCAATCAGTCCGGCAAAGCACTGATGGGCACCGGCATCGAATTGAACCTCACCCCCGGCCAGGCATTCGTCCTGAAATTGGAAACGGAGTAACACAGTGACGCGTTTTTACACTGTTATTGTAGTCTTTTTGTTCGCAGGGCTTTCAGTCGCAGGGGCTTCACCCAAGTCTGAAAAACAGATCTTCGCACATTACATGGGCAGTTGGCCTGCGGGTACCAAAGCAACAGCTCATCACTATCGTCAGCAGCCCAAAGACATCTCGCCTGAAAATAAATCCATGCTCAGTCAAGTTGGCGGCCGCGTGACCAACTGGTCACTCGTGCCACAGGAATGGTTCTTTGGCAAGGTCGAATTAAAGGAGGTTGCTGAGCTTGAAATCCAGCGCGCAATGCGTATGGGCATTGATGGTTTTGCCATCGACGCCTGGGCCAGCCCGGAGTTAGCCAGACCGTTGTTGGAAATGTTTCTGGCGATTTGCAAGGATAAGAATCTGGATTTCAGCGTCACGCTTTGCCTTGACCCTTCCTGTCACAAAGTTAAAACCGATCGCTATGATGACTCGGCGGGGGGGCACATCGGTGGCATGCATGACACGGTGCGCTATCTGCTGTCCAACTATGGCGATCATCCCAAACTCGCTCGCCGTGATGGCAAACCCTTGATCTTTACCTATAGCACGCAGGGTTTTCTCCCACGTGATCAGCAAAAATTGGGCGGCGGCAAAGACGAAGCCAATCGCTGGAAGCAAAAGCTCATCGTCTTTAATGATCTTCGACAAATGGTCCGCAAGGAATTCAATACCGAGATATTCATCCATCACGATATCGATAATGCCTTCCTTGGCATCGACCTTCGCAACATTGAAGGTTCAAGCCCACCTCACACGCCCGGCCCGATCATGGCAGACTATTCAGCCTATTTGACCAAAGGAGATGGCAAGCTTCAAGGCCAGGATGCCATCGGCGGATTCCTCGGCGCCAAATGGCTTGATGAGTTTGAACGCGTCGGCCATGCTGTCAAAAAGACCGGTAAAACATGGTCAATCCCGATGTGGCATCAGTACAACAACATCATGGGATCACTGCATGTCCAGCCGGGAACGCAACTGTCACGCAAGCTTTGGGAACAAGCCCGATCAACCGACAGCACGCTCATTCAATATGTCACGTGGAATGACTACGGCGAAGACACCAACCTCGCGCCGGGGACGGCTACGCGATACACCATCTATGATCTGACCGCTCATCAAATCAAATGGTGGAAGACCGGCAAGCAGCCGAGCTACGATCATGACAAGGTGTATTTCACATACCGCCGCTATCCAACCGCTGCCACCATTTACCCGCTCAACAGTCGCCGGCGTGCTGAAGGTGTGCTTGAAGTTGCCACCATTCTCACCAAGCCGGGCAAGATCCAACTGCCCGGGCGCTCTGCAAACTATGACGCACCAGCAGGACTTTTCGTCAAGCAATTCCCATTGACCGCAGGCCCGGTTATCGCAGAGGTCGTGCGTGAGGACAAGGTTCAATTGCGCGTCACGTCCCCCGATCCCATCTCCGACAAGCCCTGGCGTGAAGCCAATTCGATGGTGTGCTATTCCAGTGAGTATGATCGCCAATGGCAGCTTGATTT
The DNA here is from genome assembly GCA_043101135.1 of Phycisphaeraceae bacterium JB051. Classification (GTDB taxonomy): domain Bacteria; phylum Planctomycetota; class Phycisphaerae; order Phycisphaerales; family Phycisphaeraceae; genus UBA7800. Next base: position 1,686 of record JBICHS010000618.1, on the reverse strand, counting down.
CCCGGACACGCCGGTTCAGACCTACGCTGAATATGGTGATGCCGATGAGGACGGCCTGCCCAACTGGTTTGAGATGCTCTACTTTGGCAAGCTTGGTGATTACACCACAGCCACCAGCGCCATGCCCAATGATGATCCGGATGGCGATGGTTTAACCAACCTGCAGGAATATCATCAGCAGTCTGATCCACGCAATAAAACTCAGAGCTATCAGGTCGGCCATGTCTGGGATTTAGATACGGTGCATCAATCCGGTGCGACGTTTAATCCGGATGTTGATGCGACGGGTCGCAAGGTTTGGCACTATCTCTACAAGCTCGGGGATCGCCCCGTGCCACTTGACGGTGCGTATCTGCCTTGCCCGATCTCCAGTGGGAAAGTCGGTTACGCAGGCGACATGGTGCAGCATACGCCATACCGTGATGGCCAGTTCAAGCATGTCTATGGTTGGGTCGCTCGTCACAAAAATCCGACTGACGATTCCTGGATGATCCAGCTTCGGTCCAACACCAATTGCTCGGCCATTCTTGCATGGCAGGCACCGATCTCCTGCACAGTCTCACTGGACATCAGCACGTATGCCAAGCCCGATGGCAGTAAACGTAAAGGCACCTTGACTATCCAACGCACTGGCCCCTTTGAGACGTTAGCAGAGACACGTGCAGCGGAGAATGAATCGGTGGATGTGAATCTATCGGACATCACCGTCAAACAGGGGGATCGAATCTACATCATTGGCTCCTATCACCCCGACTATGTTGCCATGATGCTCAAGTCAATGCAGATCAAACTCACCGCATTGCCCGAGTAACAGATTGCTCAACGGATTGGTAAACTGTGGGCATGTCGTTGAACCTTGCCCAGTCTTTGTTGTCCAGTCCGCGTGCGGTGTGTTACGTCGGTGATGCAAAGCATCCGCGGGGGCATGTGCTGCGTGAAACGGTGACACCTTCTGCGCGGTTGCTGCTTCTGACCAAAGGCAAACTGGCGTATCACTATCCGACAGGTGAGGTGCAGTACCGCAAGGGGGATCTCTGGCTTGTCCCACAACTCACGCGTCGGCGTTGGCAGGTGGTCAGTGCATCGGTGCGGATGCTCTGGGTGGAGTTTGTTCATCTCTTGCCGATTCATGACCATATCTCGACACATGCCATGCGTGCAGAAGATTTGGATCATGCCTTGTTTGACCGTGTGATTGGCTGCTGGTCAACCAATGATTCGACGCGGTTATTGGAGATCAACAGTTTGCTGCAAACGTTACTGGTTCGTTATGCGTTGGCAGTGGATTCAGATGTTCACAACACGGCTTCGGGTCGCCATCCATCCATCGGGAAGGTGCTTAAGTGGTTGTCCACCAACTTTGAGAAAGCCGATGTCATTGATGGCTTGCACGAGCAGGCAAATCTCAGTGCCAATCACTTCCGCAAGGTCTTTAAGCAGGCTACGGATATGAGTCCGACGCAGTATGTCCAGATGTTGCGTCTGCGCAAAGCCCGATTTTTGCTGCTGACAACGGATAAGAGCGTTCAGGAAGTTGGTTTTATGGTTGCTTACGCTGATCCAATGCATTTTTCACGTCAATATCGCCAGTGCTGGGGCATCTCCCCGAAGCAGGATCGTGCATCAGCGCAATGAGTTGATGTATTGACGCTATGGCGGGAATCACGTTTGCATGTCAAAATTCTC
>JBICHS010000617.1:0-7675 GCA_043101135.1 Phycisphaeraceae bacterium JB051 | reverse complement strand
TCCGATCTCCTTGGGGAAACTCAGATATTCGGTGATCATCAGACCACCTGCCGTGTCCGGGCTGTATTTGACACGCTCACGGACGTCGTCTGCCTCCTCGGGATCCATCATCTCGAGAATGGCTTGCGCGTCATCGTCATCCAGTTCGCTGAGCACGTCGACCTGCTCGTCAGAGTCGAGTTCATCGACAATGGCGGCCGCCTGTTCAGCGGGTAATTCTTCGAGAATGTCAGCAGCCTGAATATGCGGCAGTTCGTCGATGAGGTCCGCAGCGTCTTCTGGATCAAGTAACCCCAGGAGCTGATGCTGCTTTTCGACATCCATACGTGAGACCGCGCGCGCCAACTCACTGGACGTTAGTGTCCGCCAGAACATGCGAAGTTCATCGCGGTCCTGCTGGTCCACCAACTCCTCAAGGCGGTCCCATGGTTGAATTGTGAGCTCAAGATCTTCGCTCATGCGTCGGCTCCTTCACGACAAGCGAGCATCTTACCACATTTGGCGTCATGTCAGTACGTGCGAGATTCAAGATTTTACGATCATCATCGGGCAACTTAGCCGACCACAAAATCCACAGGCAGTTGCAGTTTCTGCTCAGGCAGGCAGCTCTGATCCGTACACATCTGGTAACGCAAAAATAGCTTGGGCATTTGAGAAATTGGGCCGGTCGCACGGATCATCATCGGGATTTCCAACTTGCCGGTGTAAACCTGAATCGGCGTATCGGAGAAGGGATAGGTCATCTGCTTGCCAGCGGGGTATGCAATTTCCATCGACACGGCGTGCGAACCTTCGAGCACCAATTCCGTCGGCGTGAGATTCTCAGGCACATCATGGGCATTAAGGTGATAGTCATTGCCAATGTCCAACGTCAAGGTCACCATCGTCGGCTCAGTGGTGAGTTTGATTTCACGAGGCTGGATATCCAGATTCATCACGTGACGCTTTTCGCGTGCCTTGGGCAAAACGAATCGTTGCCCTTCGTCATTGGATGTCAAGCTCAGATAGCGCAATTGCGCATGAGCCAGATGCACCATGCCAACCTTGGCTGCACCGATGAGTTGGCTGGATGCTTTAAGGTCAAGCTCCGCACGCTTGAGATAAACCGACTGGCTGGTGAGTTCATAAAGATCAAGCTGATTATGCACCATCACACTGTTGCCTGATGGCGTTGCTCCATCGTAGGTCGAACGTGTGCGGACGAACAGATCAGACTGGTTGGCAAGAGTATCGAAATAGCCCCCATGCTCCGCTGCGAAAAGCTGCATGACGGTGTTGTAAAGTTTGACCGCGTGATCAAGCCACAGCGTATCACTGGTCACCCGTTGGAGCATGCAGCATGCAGCAATGAGATGCGCATAGTCTTCAAGGACAGCAGGGACACCAAGCTTGCCTTGGCGATAGCTGCGATAGAGTTTGCCCTGATCATCGAGCATGTTCAGGAAAATGCTGTCAGCTGCTTTGACGGCTGCATGGACATACTCCTTGTTGTGGAGTACCTCACCTGTACGCGCCATGCCACAGATCATCATCCCATTCCAAGCGACAAGGACTTTGTCATCAAGTCCGGGCTGCTTGCGTTTATCTCGGGCAGCGAGCAATTTACTATTGATGGATTTTCGCTGCGTCTGAATCTGATCCAAAGTGCGTTTGGCATTGGACGCAAAATCAGACATCGACTGAGGCAGGAACAAGACATTGCGTCGCGGTTGGTCGTGTTGATGCGGGTCCTGGAAATTGGTGCCTTTATCTAAACCGTAGAGTTCACAGGCAAGCTTGGACAAAGCAGGATTATCGATCGCTTTTTCAATCTCATCGGTGAGCCAGAGGTAATTCAAACCTTCGCAGGCATCGACCTCGGCATCCTGAGCTGAGAAAAACATCCCTGTCTCATCAGTCATTTCACGCAACACATAATCACAGATTTCCCTGGCAATGGTTGTGTAGCGCGTCGGCTCATCCTCAGGCTCCATGGTCATGTGCGCATTGGCATACACCAGAGCCAGTTGCCCATTGTCATAGAGCATTTTTTCAAAGTGCGGGACCAGCCATTGGGCGTCGGTGGAATAGCGATGAAAACCGCCCCCCACCTGGTCATATATCCCGCCAAAGGCCATGCGATCAAGCGTATGCGTCAGTGCGCTTTGCGTGACCTGATCAGGATTGGCATCCAAAAACGCCTGTAAAAACAGGAGATTCGAGGCCTGCGGGAATTTTGGAGCCTGCCCGAAGCCAGCATGGGTTGAATCGTAGACACGCATGAGTTGATGCTGTGTATCCGAGATCACCTGCGGGTCGATGGTATCGGGCTCATGTTCGTGACTGAGGTGATCCTCAATGGCTTTGGCGATCTCCTCAGATTGCGCCAACACTTCATCACGCTTGTTATGCCAGGCATCGGACAAACCGTGAATCAAGGTGGGCATGCCCGGTCTGCCATGCGCATCTTCGGGCGGGAAGTAGGTTCCTGCATAGTACGGCTTGAGGTCGGGCGTCAGAAACACGCTCATCGGCCAACCGCCCTGACCGGTCATGATCTGGACTGCTGCCATGTAAATGTCATCGACGTCGGGACGTTCTTCGCGATCGACCTTGATGTTGACAAAATGCTCATTCATCATGGCTGCGATCTGCGGATTTTCAAAACTCTGGCGTTCCATGACATGACACCAGTAGCAGGTCGAATAACCAATGCTCAGAAAGATTGGCTTGTTACTCTTTCGAGCAAGTTCAAATGCCTCATCGCCCCACGGATACCAATCAACAGGATTGTTGGCATGCTGCAGCAAATACGGGCTTGACTCGTTGGCTAATCGGTTACTCATAGAACCATCCTACGCCAGATGTCTCAAGGGGACAAAGCGTCTTAAGTCATATATCAGAATTAACAAATGCTAAACCGCAGGCGATGTTACTGCACCAAGCCCTTGGTCAGGCGCATGAAGGCGGTTTCGAGATTGACTTTCTCCTCATCCAAGCGCGTGAGTCGGAAGCCGGAAGTAATGAGCTGCTGTGCGAGCATGGAAGGTTCGACGCCTGCCTGATCATCCAACGTCACACGGAGGGTATGCCCATTGACGGGGGTCACATCGCTGACATGCGGGAGATTTTTCAGAAGCAGGTGTGCATCACCGGTGCGTTCAGCTACGGAGATGTTGACGATGTGCCCAACGCGTGCGCGGTGGAGGATGTCATCGACCGTGCCGGTGTATTTGAGTTCACCCTGCTCGATGATGCCGACCTTGTCACAGAGGTCAGCCAGTTCCAGAAGGATGTGAGAACTGATGAGAATGGTTTTTCCCATGCGATGCAATTCTTTGAGTAGTTCACGGATTTCGATTCGGGCACGTGGGTCAAGACCGGATGCCGGTTCGTCGAGCAGCAGGACCTTGGGATCATGCAAAAGCACACGGGCGACGGACAAACGCTGTTGCATACCACGAGACAGCGAGTTGACTTCCGCATCGACTTTGTAAGCAAGGTCGGTTAAGTCCAGTACGTCACCGATGACATCGCGGGCTTTCTTGCCATGAATGTCATAGGCCGCGGCAAAAAAGGAGAGATATTCATGGACGACCATATCGTCATAGGAACCGAAATAGTCCGGCACATAGCCGATGACACGGCGAACTTTGCGGGCGCTCACCGGGCCGACAGATAAGCCATCAACACGGGCTTCACCCCAGGTGGGTTTGAGTAATGTTGCCAGGATTTTGATGGTGGTGGTTTTGCCAGCACCGTTGGGGCCGATGAAACCAAAGCAGTCGCCCTGCTCAATGGTGAGATTGAGGTTGGACAAGGCCGTGAGTTCGCCGTAGCGTTTGGTGAGATTGATGGTTTGAATCATCGACATGGCGCGTTATTCCGTGGGTTGAGCCTTGGCAGCAGTTTCATCAGGATGGGTCTGAGGATTCAGGTGCATGATCCAGCGTACTGCCACACGTCCATGGCCGCTGACCGGTTGGTGATCCACAAGCAGTGGCAAAGGCAAAGGGGCGTCTTCCAGATAGCCAATGAGGATCAGGCGTGGGAATTGCGTGTGCTTGGACCAATCCAATTCACGCCCCAGCGACCGCAGGTAATGCATCGGCGCATCCATATTCATGGCATTGGCCGTCTTCCAGTACGTCGGCGGTGGGAGCATGTCGTAAAAACTCAGCATCTCCCCGCCGGAGTAAATTTCATTGGACGCCAGTTGCAAATCAGGATTGTTGGCATGAATCAGGCGTTGCAATGGCTTATTACCATGCTGTAACGACCAGAGATAACCTTCCCAATCATGCGACAACGAATGCGTCGGCTTGACCACCAGACGATCAAGTTGCTGAATCTTTTGAGGACTGATCAATAGCGGGACACCGGGTTTCCAATCCGCTTTTTCACGCCAGACCATTGGTGTACGTCCGTTACCAGGGCAGTAAACAAACAAGGTTGATCGCATCGGCTTGGGCAGAAGATGCGTCAACGAACCTTGCGGAAAATTATTCACCAGTTCAATCTTGGCATGAATGAGTTTGTCGGACTCATAACCTTCAGCCATGGGGTCACTGGTATTTGCCTGCCAACGTACGGCAAGCTGTTTGGCGGTCGCGCGGAACGGGATGGTCACATCACCGGGCGCATTACACGAAAAGCTATAACTCTGCGGGTCCAGGAAACCTGTCCCTTGAAGCACAGGTGGGAAGCCCGGCGCTGCAATGAGATTCTGATTGCTGGTGGCATTGACGTTGTCCTTCACACTCACATCCACAGCACCATGTTCAGCCACAAACAAACTCAGCCAACTGCTGGCACGAACCTGCTGTTGCTGAGCATCAATATCCAATATGGAAAAGTGTTCAACACGCGTGTTCGTCGGGCGGAAGAACATGGCGGTCGCCCAGGTGATGGTCGAGAAAACCAACACGGTGATGACGAACGCACTCCAGGCAAAACGTTCACGGGACTTATGCTTGAGCACAAAGAAACTCACCGGCCCGGAGACCAGCCAGTAGCCTGCAAAGAGCACCATCGCGATGAGCAATGCCGCGTTGTACGTGCCCTTCATGGCGACCTGTGGCCCGACGAAATTGCCCATGTCCAGCAAGGAGCGATTGAAAATCGGTGCCATGGTTTTCTTGTCAAGTTCATCACGAATGCGATTGCGTGTGAATGCGGGGCTCTGCCAATTGGCAATGGCGTGCCAGAGATTCGGGCCGTTGGGTAACGGTGACAGTTCACGTAGCGACAGGTCAACGCCAACCAGTGTCACACAGCCAAAACCGCGCTGCTGGCTGACGATGATCGGCTGGCTGTCGACTTCGGTCTTGGCAAGGACCGCAACATCACTGCCGGGGCGTGGCGTGAATGTCATCATGTCCATTCGCTTGACGTCCGAAGTCAGACCGAGCACAAACGGCACCAACTGATCCGCAACCGGCTGCATGTCCACTTCAGGTAAAAGGTCGGCCAACTGGCTGGATGTCCACAGTTCCCCCACCGTCGGCAGTGACACCACCAGATGCCCGCCCTGCATCACCCACTGACGCAGCGCTTGGAGCATGCTCGGTGAGATGGAAGGCGAACCGGGGTCCGGGCTATCGGGTGTCCAGACGAGCATGCTCAGCGCGTCATACCCATACCAGCGGTCGGGCATCTGATCAGGCATCAGCCCACGAATCAGGTGCATCGACTCATGCTGCGTGTAAGGCAGGTTGGCGGTCTCACCCAATTTGTCCACGTAAGGTTCCAAGCCAAGACGCGCCCGCGAGCCGGTGGTGGCAATGAGCGTGGTGGTCGGCGGAGCCAATGTGTTGACCGGCATGTTGGCTTGAACCAGTAACGTTCCTGTGAGTTCATCGCGAACCCAGACCTGCCAGGCGAAATTGGTGAGATTTTTATTTTGAAGATGCAGTGGTGGGACGGCGTACAACCAGACATTCTGAACACGGCCTGCGGTGAGCGTGGTTCGACGCTGCGCCATGACGGTGTCCTGGTCCATGTCCTTGATCGACCAACCGACAATGACCTGCCGTGTGGGGCCGTTGGCATTATCGATTGTCAGCCGCATGGGCGTCCATGAACCGGGGCGAACAACGCCGCCAATACCGGTATACGCCGGATCAACCGCCAATTGAATTGGACTTTCCTGGCCCCAAGTCACAGCCGCCAGGCACAGCAGTACCCAACAGATTATCCCGGATCGAGCAAATGTAAGCATCAAACACAGTTTAGCGATTATTTCGCTGGCCTTCCACGTGTTTATATCTGAAGTTTTTAATAAGGAGTTGTCGATAAGGATTCAACGATGTCATTAGAAGTTCTACAAACCTGCTGGCCCTATCTGCTGATCCTCTTCTACATGATGGTGCTCGCATTTATCAAAACATTGCTCGGTCACTTCCGTCGTGAAACGGCAGTGCACAACCTGTTGCGCGAATCCAAGACCCGTCGCAACGAATATCTCAAAGATCTTGATCAAAGAATGCACCCCAAATGAGCAATGTTCATCGCCTGAGGCAATGTTTATAAGTCTCTGAAACAATCAGGTTGAAAAGAATCATCTCCAATCACAGCATCTGTTTAACAGATCAGGGGACACCTGTTTTGTTAAAAATATTCCGAATATTGAAGTTGCAAAAACAAATTGTCCGATAACAATATCCATCCGACTTGCGGCTCGGGATGTATGTGAGCTGCCGTTTTTCAAACCCGTGGAGAGATGAACCATGGTCGCCCACCAACGCGAAACACTGTCAGCAACCCGTCATTCCGTCACCCACAAGTTCCAGATCATGGGACATGAAGGCTATCTGACCATCGGCCTGTTCGATGACGGTCGCCCCGGTGAGATTTTCATCAAGGTCTCCAAGGAAGGTTCGACCCTCAGCGGTCTGATTCAGGGCTACTGTCGTGCGTTGAGCCTGGCGTTACAGTACGGCTTGCCGGTCAACGAAGCGACCAAACGTTTCAAGGGCATGCGTTTTGAACCCATGGGCCATACGTCCAACCCCGACATCCCCGAAGCGATGAGCATCATTGACTATGTCGCGCGTTATCTGGATCTGCACTTTGCCGAACCGCTCGAAGTCGGTGCTGCCTAAACACAGGACACCCCCTCCCAACACAGCCATAAGACACCGGCTCGATTGAGTCGGTGTTTTTTTATCCGCGTTACCTGTGACAGCACATCCAAACGCGTTGGCTAAATGCGATACAATCTGATTATGGAAGAACGCAAGCTCATTGATAAATGGGATATCACCCTGCCCCACCTGCCGACCGTGCTTGCAGGTGTGCGCATTGCTCATTTAACGGACTTGCACATCACCCATCACAGGCACCGTTACAAACGCATCATTGCTGAATTGACCACGCACCGCATTGATCTGGTCGCCCTCACAGGTGATTACATGTCCGGCTTGTCCATGCCTGAGTCTTCATTGGCCGTGATGAAGCAGTTGATCAAAGAGGTCAAACCCCGCTACGGGTTTTATGGTGTGTTTGGCAATCACGACACACCTGACCTTGTCGAATGCTTCAAATCACAACTGGATGTCAATTGGCTTGACGATCAGACTGCGATGATTGGTGATCTGCCTTTGCAGATTCTGGGCGTCAATGGTGATGAGGTCACACGTTCAGGCTCGTTGGGGATTGCACCCAAAATCAAACGTCAGGATGACCAGGCCAACCC
>JBICHS010000616.1:0-2503 GCA_043101135.1 Phycisphaeraceae bacterium JB051 | reverse complement strand
GTTTTGCCGGAGAAGAATCGCAAGGTGGTCGCATGGCTTCGACAGATGAACGGCTACATGGGCTCGCGCATTGGTGTTGATTATGACGAACCATTCTTCATGCGTGAACCGCTTGGGCTCAACAGTCTTGATGGGTTGGCGTAAGTCAGCAAAAGCCGTGGCTCGGGAGAGTCACGGCTTTAAGTTTGCAGTATTGATCAGTGCAGTGTGTTACGCTGCCATGCGCGAGGGCTCGGCAGTTTCCATCGCCATCGGTTTACGACAGACGAACAGGCCGATGTCGCCGAGTTTTTCGTAGGTCTTGCAGCGTTTCATGATTTCATAGTCCGCACGCTGGAGCTTCCAGACCATATTCCACATTTTGCGTGGCAACAGGCGATAGAACCGTTGCAACACTGAGAAGCGACGTTCGGATTGGACTTCAAACGTATCACGAATCAGATTGATTTCTTCAAGCGTGAGTTTGCGTTCGTCTTCGGTGATGTGCACGTGATCGTCCTGGGATGAATCACGCGGTGCGATCTTGAGCAGGAACTTGGATTCACGAATGCGTTCGAGAATCGTATCGCCCAGGGGTTCTTTGAAGATGGCAACGCCGCCGGGCTTGAGGACGCGGCTGAGTTGCTCAAGCACAACCGGGACGTCCACGTGATGCAGAATGTCCACGCCGGTGACGACGTCAAAGCTGTTGTCTTCAAAAGCAAGATTCTCACCGGGCATGACGTGAAATTCACAACGGTCTTGAAGCTCGCATTGGGCAGCGAGCTTGCGGGCCACGCGACAGTTGCCTTCAGAGATATCAATGCCGGTGACGTGGAAGCCGACTTTGGCAAGGACAACGCTGGCTGTCCCCATCCCGCAGCCGAACTCCAGAAGCTTCTGCCCGCTGTGTTGATAAACGTTACGGACCTCACGAATCAGAGACCAGTACGGACTCCAGGGACGCAGTTGGTCACTGGTGGCTGGGGCAAAGTCGACTTTCTGCAGTTCGTGCGTGGTCGAATACTGGTCATAGTATGCGGCTTCGCGCTTCTGACGGTCTGTGAGTTCGCCTTGCTGCTCGGTGGCTTGATCCATGGTAAAATCCCGTTTGCTATCTGTTTTGATGCGAAAAGACGCATCCGTTACAAAACATCACAACTGATACAGTTAGCATATTCGGCATAATCCAGCCGCATCTTGATTGAAATGGGAAATGGAATGTCTATTTAGGACTGATAACTGCCGTCGAGGAAGTGGGATAGGGCAGGGGGATTTGTAAAATGAGAATTTTACAGGTCGGATTTGCAATGTCCTTAAAACTTTGGCATAATACGCGACTCGACATGGATTTGTTACTTTTACCCATCAGGAATGGTGAAAACTTATGGCAATTCGGATTAAAGCTCGTCCAGGTGAATCTGCTCAGCAGTTGATGCGTCGCTTCAAGAAGCTCTGTGAGAAAGAAGGTCTCACCAAGGACGTCAAGCGTCGTGCATACTACGAGAAGCCCTCCGAACGCAAGCAGCGCGCTGTCCGCAAAGCTGCCAAGCGCGTTGAAACCGGTGGTCGCTCCTCCAAGCGTCGCTAATACGCAAGCAGACTCACTGATTGCCTGTTGATCACAATCAGCAGGGCAGTCAGCCACACATATACTGACCAGGCGAAGTCTTTGAATAGAAGATTTCGCCTGGTCTTGTTTGTATCTGAGGTCGGAATGGGGCGTGTGTACGGTGTTTCATGTGCTGTACGGTGCCAGGTTCTTGGATATCGACAATGAGCCGCGCACGAAGTAAGCGGTTGCCTTGCTGGGGTGCCATGATGATAAGTGTGATGAAGTAAGCGTCATCGTGGTTTTGCCCGAACCCGCTTACTGCGTGCGCGGCTCATTTCCGCTGTGACATCCGCAGGCTCGTGCCCCGTGAGGCACACGACTTTTGGAAACGGTTCACAGAAAGCGGTGCATCACCAACGCGTCGACTTGGCCCTGTGTTGCATGGCGGTAGACCTTGGGCAATCTGCCGACGATCTCAAAGCCCAGTGACTGCCACAGATGGATGGCAGCGTGATTGGTGGCGATCACAAAATTAAACTGCATCGCCTCGAAGCCCATTTCTTTTGCCATCTCAAAACTATGCTCCGCCAGCATCCGACCCAGTCCTTGCCTGTGGGCATCAGGGTGAATCATATAACCTGCATTGGCAACGTGATTGCCTAACCCGGGCTGATTGGGTTTAAGCAGATAGGTTCCCAGAATCTCTTCTCCACGCATCAAAACATAGGTTCGCGCTTGAGCTGTCGGATTGAGCCAGATGGCTTTGGCTTGTTCGCAGGTTGTCTTTGGATCGTAGACGTACGTTTGCCCTGACGCGACAACGCGGCTGAAGATCTCCCAGATCCCCAGCCAGTGGTTTGTGTCAGCCAACGTAATGGTTATTGGCAGCTCATTCATCATGATCTCCGAGATACAAACGATTGTTTCATAAATGCAAGTATGGTAGGCCAATCGGTAGAGTTATCCACA
>JBICHS010000615.1:0-4012 GCA_043101135.1 Phycisphaeraceae bacterium JB051 | reverse complement strand
AACACCGGCGCTTATCGCACATCCATCGAAAAGTCGCAAGGCTACACGCAGTTTGAATACGTCAAAATGATGTCGGAGAAAATGTTTGAGTGGTATGAAAAAGCTCACCAGCTTGCATCATCCCAGGAAGAGCATGACCGCATTGATGATTACGCGGTGATGTATGTTGATGTGGATTTGCCTTCATCCATCAAGCAACGTTTACTCTCACGCAAGAAACAACAAGCAATCACAGAACCTGTCACACCCGTCAAGCAAACCGGCCAAATCACAGGCAGGATTCTGCTACAAGACAATCAACCCGCTGCACATGTCCGCGTGGTTCTGGGGTTGGAGATGGACTACCAACCGATTGATGCCTTGTCTTATTTTTCATCGGACATGCATTATGATCCGAAGATCGGCAAGCTCGAAAGCCTGCAGACACAGACCGATGCCGACGGACATTTTGCACTTGAACAGGTTCCTGTTGGCTGTCACGCATTTTTAGCCGTTTGCCTTGATCCTGCCGTTCATGCCAATAGCACACGATTTGTTGCCAGAGACATCACCGTGCATGCGGATCGTACAACGCATTTGGACCGGCAGATCAAGCCCTGGGAAAGTGCACCGCCAAAGTCTTTGCCAGTGGATTTACCGACACTGCCCAAGTTGTGGAAAGCACGTTCAAGTATCTGGGAGCGGGTTGGCCACGCGACCTTGCGCAACGACTTTGCATATGACTTTCCACGTCAAATGGTGACATTGGATTGTCCTGCAGAACTCATGGAAGGGCCGGTTGATCCCGAGTCGATCTTTGTCGTAGATACGCAAACCCCGGATCGCCCGCAGCTTTGTCAACTCGCTGACGACAAGGTGCTGTGCATGACCAGTCTCAATGCCTACACCACAAAACGTCTGGTGATTTACCGACGCATCAGCGGTGAGCAATCGGCAACTAACATCGCACGCCCCACGCAACTGTCGCTTGAGATCGAACCTGAACAACAACGTCTTGTGATTGATACACAAGCCGCTGCCTTTGCCATTCCTTATGAGTCACAGCAGATCACCGGCCCGCTTATGGCTGTTCAGGGACAGGATGGCAAATGGCGTGGGCAAGGCCGATTCAATCTTGATGCCGGTTTGGAAGTGATCAAGCAAGAGTCGCAGATCATTGAACAGGGCTTTATCCGCACGCAGGTTCGCGTGACCTATCAACTCAGTGATCAATCACAATTCAGTTACACGTTCACAGCCTATGACGGTGAGCCGACTTTGCTTGCACATGAAGTGATTCAAACCACCACCGTTTCGGACAGTGGTTTTGAACTGGTCATGCCCGACTGTCTGGGTGGCCGCGGTTACCTGCATTGGATTGGTGGGAACCGTGGCAGGAGTTGGGAAAATCTTGATGGTGATCAGGATCGACTTTTAGCCCGCCTGCAGGAACAAACGCCGTGGTGGATTCCGCCCCAGGGCTTTGCTTATGCGATGACGCCAAAGCGGCTGGAAGATGATGATTTTATCGCGATCTTTACCATCCGCCGTGGTGAATGGAAAGATGAGGAATTCGACAAGATTTCGCACGGCCCGGTGGATGGCAATCGTGAACTGGATTGGCCGTACCCGGAAATGGTGGGTTCGACGATTTCCATGATCACTGCCAATTACACCGCTGCGACTGATGACTCCGAAGCGAAGGTCGCTTTCCGTTTCCCCATGTTCAAGGGTGAACGCTACTGGGGCATTGCAGTTTCTGAACGTGATCTCAATGACGGCATTCACAAACATCTTTCCGAACTGCAGCACAAGAATTCCTCACCGCGACTGGATGATTTTTACCGATGGGAGTTGGACACAGTCGATCAACAGCAACGGCCGATGGTCTGGGGAAGTGATGATCGCATTTTGGAGATGCGCAAGACGCGCGATGTCCCAGCATTCAAGCACGCATGGGATCGCATTGAAGCGCATCCGGGCAAGCCGGGGTTGGGGGGACTTTCGTTTCTACTCACGGCTGATCCACTCATTGCCTGGCAGACGAAAATGCAGTTGGTCGCCCAGGCACCGATTCGTTCACGCATGGCATTGCTTGGTCGCGAATACGCGGACATGTATTCACCAGTCGGTGCACGCAATCTCACGCCGTGGTGTGAAGAGTATGACGCGCTGGCAGCCAGTGGCATTTTCAGTCCTGAAGAAGAACGGCAAGTCCGTCGGTTCTTCATGCTCATCGGTCACCTGCATCGCACGCGCGACTTTATGAACTGGAACTACGGTTCACGTAATGCCAACTTCGAAGCCGACCGCGTTGATGTTGTGGGTACGGTGGGGTTGGTGTTTCGTGGCAACCCTGATGCGGATGGTTTTATCGACCATGCCATCGAGCAAACACAGCGTGGCATGAAAGCCTACTGCACGCCGACAAGCGGTCGATGGTATGAGAATCCAGCGTGTTACTATCTGCATGCCATGAAGTGTCGGCTGCATCTGTTGATCCGCTTGGCGCAATTGGGCTTGCTTGATCCTGCTCAAATCGAATTGCTCAAACCGTTGTTGGGGTGGGGGATTCTCCTACTCACACCGCCGGTCCCCGGCACGATCCCGCAGATGTCACTGCCCTGTGATGATCCCACCTACCAAAGCCTCGACAAATTCCGACGCGTCGCGCCCATCGGTGATCATGCCGTTTTGGGACAGGAAATCCCTGAGCATTGGGCGATTCTTGCAGCGTATTTTGAGAAGGACGATGCGGACTTTGCCAACCTGTTGCGCTGGGCCTATGTCGCGACGGGTAACAACGATTGTCCCTTTGGGGATGTCGCGTTGTACCTGTCGCATCCGCATGTCGCGGACACGGACGTGAAGCAATTGCCGAAACTGACAAGCCGAAAGCTCGAAGGCTTTGGCAGTGTCTTTCGTGATCACTTCAATGAAGACAACGAGTTTTACCTGCTGTTTAAACTCGGCCCCGGGGGGTATCGCTATCACCGCACTGAGGGAAGCATCATTCTCTTTGTCGATGGCAAGCCGCTGATTTATGACGGCGGTGAAGACGGCGAAGCATGGCGTCATTCGACGTTGTCCTTTTTCGATACGCACATGCCGTTAGCGCCGGGACATCTCACGTCGTTTGCAGCACTGCCCAATCTGCAATTCTCCAAGGGCGTGAATCCGAAGGTGATCCATCCCGGTGAGCCGGACTTTCTCAATGATGATTGTCGGCATGAGTTGGTGGCGGTTGCATTCGATCGCTTTAACTGCAAAGACCCGGTCAATGCACGCAGTGTCTGGTGGATCAAGGATGAATACGTGTTGATGCATGACGATCTGCATCTTGATCCGAGCATCCCATCGCATTGGCATCTGCAGGTCGTCGGCCAATCCGAGGCACGTGTGGCAGACGGTGACTACCGTTTCGTCGGGCGCTTCGGCACGGACTTGCAGGTGCTCTTACCCAACCAACACTTTGTCGATGAACAGGTCAGTGATAACACATTGAACCTGGGCACGGCAGAGAAAAACCGCACGCCGTTTTCCATGCGACATTTACAAGTCTCAGCGGAAAAGGCAACGCATTACACCGCGATTCTCAGGCCTTTGGGTTCACGCCAGCCCGTTGATGCATCATTGATCAAGCAAGGTGAACAAGCCGTTGGCACACATGTTGTCGGTGAAGGCATTGATGATTACCTATTGCATAACCGTGAAACAACCACGCTGGATTTGGACGGACTGCACTTCACCGGAACCGATGGGGCGGTCCTCAAACGCGGTGACATCACACACCTGATGCTCATGGCTGCAGGGCAGATCACCTTGGGC
Organism: Phycisphaeraceae bacterium JB051; assembly: GCA_043101135.1. Classification (GTDB taxonomy): domain Bacteria; phylum Planctomycetota; class Phycisphaerae; order Phycisphaerales; family Phycisphaeraceae; genus UBA7800. The sequence continues at coordinate 205 of JBICHS010000615.1, read as the reverse complement.
AATATCACCGTGTCATCCGACGGGCCGTCGGTTGAGTTGACTGTCGGGCAGACACCACAGATCAGTGTCATGGGACAAGGGCAGGTCACGGTGACCCTCAATGGCAAAACACATCAGCTTGCTGGGGACGATCAGCTCAAGACGTTGAAGCTTTAAACCAATTTAATTTTGATACTTCGTCACTCCCGCGCAGGCGGGAGTCCAG
>JBICHS010000614.1:0-4131 GCA_043101135.1 Phycisphaeraceae bacterium JB051 | reverse complement strand
TGCGCCGAACTTCTTGAAGGCTTGACGTGGGTTTTGATGCGTGTGATCCCCGCCGATGATAACCATGCCGGTCGGATCGCTGAGCATCATGCGCGTCATGCCGGTGTTTTCCTTGCGGCTTTCATCCAGGCGCATCATCTGCGTGCCCATGCCCCCCCAGCTGATCGCATCGGGTTCACGCACTGTTTTGAGCAACGCATCGTAGTTGTTGACCAGCGCACCATGAAAACACAGCGGGCTTAAATCGTAGAGTTCCCAATTGGAAAAAGCCTGTGTGCATAGCTTTTCAAGACGGTCATGAGCATCGGAAGCCAGCAGTGGATGCTTTACATGATTGAGTAACCCCACCGACACCGTCTGACTATCCGGGAAAAAGCGGCTTGGTGCGCGGCAGGTCTCAAATGCAAATCCGTTAACCATCCGCCCAAGCAGTGACAAATCAGAGACCTGCTTTTTCTGATGGTCATCCAGCTTATCCCAGAGCAGGTCCGCTGCTGCCATCATGCCCGGCTCCCCGACGAGCTGGTATCCGACATCAACACCGCCTTCACGCCAGAATGGGCCATCCACACAATCGAGCACACTCTGGAATTTGACCATGGCATCGGCTGCGATTTTTTCATCACCCAACACCTTGGCAGCGAGAATCAACGCATACGCTGCAAAGGCGTCCTGGTTGTTGGCACGAAGGTCATCGTTGGTGTTCTTCAAGGCTGTGGTATAGGTTGGCAGAAACGCGCACATACCGCGCAAACGTTCTTTCATGTCCGCCTGAACATCCGCAGGAATCACGTCCGGCGCATCACGCAGTGACAAAGCAAAGCTGATGATGATGTGCGCGTTAAACAGGAAGTCATAGCCGGTATTAAAGCGATGCTTTTGGGGGTTCCACCAATGCTTGACCATGTACTGGTAATGCGCGATCGAACGTTTGGCAGCCTCCTGATCACCAAGCCGTTGGCCTGCAAGAAAGTTCCAGTAGATGGCATTGACGTAACTCATCGCATCGCCATCTTTAGAAGACTTGCGAACACTGGAATGCTCCCAGTGATCCGTTGACCAGTTATCCATCGTTGCCTTGGTGGCCTTGGCGATGAGCTTGTTGAGCATTTGTTGATTTGTGTCTTTGGTTTGTGTTTGCTGAGCAACAAGGGGTGTACTTGCGATCACTGAAAGACAGACGAACATTGACGCGATGCGTAAAGGATTCACGTTGCGAACTCCATGAAAGTAAGATCAAAATGAACGAGTCGGTTCAGGCGATTAATTGCGGTATTTGTCTGCCTGCTCCACCAAGGCGTCGGCTGTGTAGGCTGCTGCGGACATATCCGCACGCAGGCCGTTGAAGGTGTCATTGGTGTGCCAACTGACGGATGGGAAGTTGGACAGGGTCTTGCTGCGCAGGTCCAGTGCGAGCTTGTTGGAATCGGTGATCAGAACCAACCCCGAATGCTTGACGCGATCTGAGAAACGCCGCCAACCGACATTGGTGGTGTGCTTGGCACCAAGGCCGCTGTTGTAAGGACTGATCCATGACTCAGCACCGTAGCTGCCTGTATTGGTGTAACCGAAATAAAAGTTTGGATCAGCATTGGGAACACTGCCGGTAAAACCAAACGGCGCCGGATCACGCGGGCAAAGGAACATCCGCGAGGTGCGGTCGTTGTTTTCCTTGCGTGGCTTGAGAAACTCCGACAGATGCACCGGCCAATAGCAGTTACCCAATCCACCGGGATACGAAAAGCGAAACGGTGGGCAATAGCCGTTGTAAAGATCAACGTATTGCGTCATCGCCACACCGTGCTGACGAATCTGCGTCAGACATTGCACATCACGTGCAGCATCGCGCGACTTCTTCAATGCGGGCAAGAGAATACTGATAAGCAAAGCAACAATGGAAATCACCACCAGCAATTCAATGAGCGTGAAAGCGGTGTTACGTGTGTTTGGCGTGGTCTTCATACTGTGTAAACGTAACATAGCTATTCCTTCAATCTATCTTGAAGTTGGGCAAATACAGTCAAAAATATCCAGTTGTACAGATCAACGCAGATCCGCAACAGATTGGCGAATCATGATGTCTCCTGTGATCAATTGAACGGATGAGGCAAAACAATTTGAAGGCGTTAAAACCTTCTGAATCAGTTGACGGGTTGCGACGTAGGCTGTCCCGGTGAATGCCATCGCGTAGGTGGTCAGGCCTGGGTTAAGCATATTGAAGACCGAGGGCGCGTTGTCGATGCCGACGATGCTCAGGTCCTTGCCGATGGTTTTGCCCTGCTTGAACATGGCCATGTACAAACCGGCGGCGGTCCAGTCGTTGACGGCAATGACGGCAGTGGGACGCTGATTCTCAGGCATCGCAAACAGACGCTCAACTGTTGGCCCAAGATCCGGGGGCGCGGCTTCAGGTTGGCTATGCCCATGCTTGTCCAACTGGTCGGGTAACTCCAGGCAGATGTCCAACGTTGGATCATAGGCCTGATGCTGACGCAGAAAATCCTCCACCCCATGACGGCGTGGCAGGAACATCGCGTGATAATTCTGTGGCATCAGGCAGGCAATCCGACGATGCCCCATCTCCCAGAGATACGCTGCCATCTGCCAGCCGGCAGCATGGTTGTCAGGCATCACCTGTGGGAAATCCTGCTTGGGGTCCTGCATCGCCAAACCCATTCGCGGCATGTCTGCAGGCAACTGATCCAACCAACTGAGCTTGGATGTGGCCCCCTTCATGAGCATCGCATCGACCTTGCCTTCCCGGATGAAGCGAGGCAGCTGCGCGTGATCAGAGGCCCCTGCGAATTCGACCACGGGGTGATAGTCCAACTCCGCACAGGCTTTTTCGATCCCCTGCATGTATTGAACGATCAACGGATGGCCTGCCCAATCAGCGGACATGTTGAAAAAGTAGATGCCGATGTTGCCGGTGCGCCCCCCGGAAGTCACCGAAGCCCCGGAACTCCCGGACACACCAAACGACTTGGGAGTCGACACAGATTTCTGGTACCCCAGTGACTGCATGGCCTTACGGACTTTTTCGAGGTTATCCGTACTGATATTCTCAAAGCCGTTGATCACACGACTAACCGTCCCGACGGAGACGCCGGCAGTCTGAGCAACCTGCTTGATGGTAACGGTCTTTTCTGGCATTCATTGAACCCATTGAAATTTCATTGAATATTCAATGATAGGCGATAGGTTCAAGGAGTCAAGCGATAGCAAGCTAAAACTTATCTGGTGAATTCAATCAGCCAGGCAACGGGTTTATTTATTGCCACCGTATTTTTGAGTGAGCTCATCGCCTAATTGTTTTCTGAGCCGATTGCCTTCATTGAATTTTTCAACAGCCTGATCTTTATAGATGGGATAGACGATGAGGGTTTGACATCCATCTTGCCAATTCTTGATTACAGCCTTGTACTGTTCAAGAAATGGCATGAACTCAGCGTTGGCGGATGCTTTCTCGCATAAGGCATCGACCTTTGCCTCCAGTCTTGTTAACTGCTCTGAGAAATGGTGCAAGGTGGCGACATCCGATGCTGACATGTTCTTGAATGCCTTGTAAACAGCCTGTTCTTCATTATCAAAGATGGCTACCAACTCCAAGACGTGCTGCTTTTGAATCTCTTGTTGCTTGTGATTGTTGGACGCGAGCACCCCAGCGGTCAATGTGATTGGCAGTGGCAGCAAAAGGAGGATGCTCCCCACCACACACAACTTGCCTGTCGGCGGATGACTGCCAAAGATTTGTTCCTGCATGCCGCGCTGTTTTATTTTGATCAGCACACTACGGCAATCCCAGAACGCCCAAACCAACAAACAAATGAGAAAGAAAACGAAAATCTGCATGAAGACATCAACTTCATAGCTCATATTAAATGACAGATTCATTCGGCCCCAGCCCATCTCTCTGGCTATGTTAAGCTTGGAGAATAATGCGAAAACCAAACTCATACTCGTAAGCATCAAAGGCACAGTCACGGCATTGGGATCGCCACGTTTGGCTGCCTTGGCCAAGGTAAAATTCCCAGCACACAACAAACCTTATGCAATCAGACACAATGCGAAGGCAAAGCCAACATCTGTAAGTAACTTGATACCACCGACAAAAGTCAGCATGACCAATGC
>JBICHS010000613.1:0-6021 GCA_043101135.1 Phycisphaeraceae bacterium JB051 | reverse complement strand
ACCATGAATGATACATCCCTGACCATGCAACAGTTTTTGGATGTCCAGATGCACGTGGGCACTGTGCTCAGCTGCGAGTTGAACGCCAAAGCACGCAAGCCGGCGTATGTTCTGCAGATTGACTTTGGGCCACTGGGGCGCAAGCAGAGTTCCGCCCAGATCACGGAGCATTATCAACCGGCAGACCTTGTGGGCAAGCAGGTTGTTGCTGTGCTCAACTTCCCGGCGATGCGCGTTGCGGGAATCAAATCCGAAGTGCTGGTGCTTGCATCCATGAGTGATGCGGATGGCACCGTGCTGCTTCGCCCCACGCATCGCGTTGCCAACGGTTCGCGCATCAAGTAACCCCCTTTTGCCAATCACGGTGACTTTCGGAGAATGCCATGAGTGAATTGACCTATGCCGTTGAACCTGAATTGTCTGTCGAAGATTTCATCGACATTCTCAAACGCTCGACACTGGCAGAGCGTCGCCCTGTGGATCAACTTGATCGCATGCAAGGCATGGTCAAGCAGGCGGACATCATTGCCACCGCGCGCGACGCAACGGGTTTACTCGTGGGCGTGAGTCGGGCGTTGACTGATTTTTCGCATTGCACGTATCTTGCTGACCTGGCGGTCGATCAAGCCTTCCAAAAGCAAGGCATCGGCAAAGCGCTCATTGAATTCACTCACGAGCAAGCCGGTAAACATACCATGCTCCTGCTCATCGCTGCACCCAAGGCCCGCGGCTATTACCCGCACATCGGCATGAAGCCCCATGACTCCTGCTGGATGATCCCCGCACAATCCCAATGATCGCACAACCCCTACAGCTGTCAATAACCGCATTAGACCTCGGCAACACAGACACCTTCCCACAATATTGCCCTGCAACGCGAAGCTGTGAATCGTAAATTCACAGTGATCGCAAGCAACAGTTGTCAGCCAACTGTCGCCCAACGCCATGTGATTCAATGTCTTTATCAGGACAAGGGCAAGAACATGCTGCAAATGATTTACACCAGTGTCGCCACCGTCGAATTTTCTGAAGACGATTTAAATGCCCTGCTGTTTAAGTCGCGCAAGAACAACGAAAAGTCCGACATCACCGGCATGCTGCTGTACGAAGACGGCACGTTCCTTCAAATCATCGAAGGTCCGGATGATGCCCTGCGTCAACTCATTGAGAAGATCGAAAAAGACCCACGCCACGAACGCATCATCACCATCAGCCAACGTGCGATTCCCAAGCGCGAATTTGAACAATGGCGTATGGGCTTTGCCAAGCTCAACAAAGACCAATTGCTGGCCTTACCCGGTTTCGAAGACTTTTTCGACGATGAGCCAAGCCTTTCACATCTCCGCAAGGAAGCCTGGCTGACCCGCCGAATCCTGCTGCACTTTCGCGATGGGATGTGGCATCGCCAAACCGCAGCGTAAATTCGACATTCTCCCAACGTAAAAGCCGCATGATGCGTTACACATCATGCGGCTTTTTGTTTATTTGTATTTTGTCACGATCAATCAGGTGTAGAACAACTGAGCGGTTGCGGTGCAGTCGGTGTCGGGGACGACGCGGACCCAGTGTGCACTGAAGCCTTCGGGGAAGGTGTGCTGCACGTAGCCCTTGGCAGGTGCGACCATCTTGGCGTAGGTGACGAACTCGCCACAGCCCATGAAGTCGACCTGGATATCGAAGGTGGCCTGCTTGTCTGCATCGTGTTTGATGTGGATGCACTTCTTATCGAAGCCGGTCATCAGGTACGGGTCGGAAGGCTCGCCTGCTTTGACGGCTTCATCCCACCAGGGACCGCCCCAACCGGTGGGCTTGCCGAGTTTCCAAAGGTCATCGGTCTTGCCGAACCAGAGGCCGGATTGCGGCTCAGCACTACCGGGGCTCGATGCGTTATCCGCACCGAGGACAAGCATGCCACGATAGGTGCAAAAGTCGCCATGCACCCACAGGTGTGTGCTGATCGGACGCACACCCCAGATGCGATTGTTGTACGCCCACGGTGAGAGTTCGTAGAACATCCCATGGTGATCCATGAGCAGACGTTCGTGTTCGACTTCACGGATACGCGGCCATTCGGTCTGCCACTTGTGATCAAAGCAGTGCGAGCTCTTTGGCAGACGATAGGTTCGCCATGTCTTGTCAGCTTCGGTGTAGACCTTGAGGATGGCAGACGCCTGATCCCAACCGGATGCGAACGTGGTGCCACCAAAACCTTCGCGGCCTGCGGTACAGACAAAAGGCTTCTTCTCAAGGATGGTCCAGCTTTCGCCATCCCATTCAGCAAGACGGCCCTGGTCGCGTTCACGTTTCCAGTCGTCTTCGTTGTACTCGTTGGAACAGACAACAAACTTGCCAAAGCATGAGTAACAGTCCTTGAAGTGGACCATGCCTTCGCCGTCGGTGCCCAGTTCCTTTTGCAGGTCCATGATCTGCTTGCATTCAAAGGTGACGGGGTTGAGTTCGAAGACTTCACCTTCCATCGCCAGCACGTAAACCAGATCAGGATCGGTCAGATGCTTGGCAACGCCACACAGACGACAGGGAACGAGTTCTTCAATCGTGGTCACGTTGTGATCCGGATCGACCACGTGCGGGCCGATGATCATGCGGTTGGTGTTGTGATGCACGAAGCGGTTGGCATAGGTGCCGTCGACGGCTTCGGGATGATGGATCATCTGCAGGTTTTCGTCGATCACACGCATCCCCACACCGGCGCCGGAGTGCGCTTTGTGCGAGTTGTAGTTCACGACGTAGAGCTTGCCGTTCCAGGGCTGCAAACAACCGACACCGATTTCGGACTTCGGCGGGCCGAGTTCTGCAACTTGAGCAAGGCTGGGAATGACGCCTGAATAGCTCTTGGGTTCGATGTAGCCAGCTTCACCGGGCTTGGCACAATCTGGGGTTTTCGTGCTGCTTTTAACGGACATTTTATCCTTCTCCTCGTTGGGATGTAATGAGAGATTTCACTTCGTTTAACTGCTCGATGGCAGTGTTGATTTGCTGTTGATCCATTTGACTACTCGACAACGCGATCGCTGCATACGTGGGCTTGTCACCCAAGCCAACCGCCACCGTGGTAAACCGATCTTCCGGGCTGGCGATGGCATAACCTTGCGTGCGAATCTGCTTGAGTTCCTTGAGTAGATCATTGACCGTATCAAAGCCGTCAATCTCACGATTGTGATATAAATCGCGAACCTGCTGGTTACCCAGCGAGGCAAGCATGACCCGGCCGATACCCGATTGCGATGCGGGGTAAAACTCGCCCGCACCCATGGCCATCGGCGTGGGCGTTTGATGGTTCGCGTGATACAGGTAACACGTCTGATCCCGCCAAAGCACACCCATCGCAGTGATGCGACCGGGCTGTCGGAGTTTTTCCAAGTGTGGCACGACCTGTCGAATCAAGCCCGAACCGTGCAACGACTGCGCGGAAAGCACATGCATGCCGGGCCCGGGAACGTACTTGCGATCCGGCTGCTGCTGCGCCACCCCGATCGCCGCCAACGTCTTGAGCAGTCGGTTGGCTTTGGTCGGCTCCATATCCAACAGACGCGCCAATTCACGCGAGCCAATCGCCTTGCCCGAACCGGCTAACGCCTGAAGCACGGACAAGCCATCGATCAAAGACTGGTTGGGTTGGGCTGGAAGCATGTTGCTATAATAGCATCACACAATCCAAAGGCAAGGGGAATGGAAAATAATTTTTGGTTTGCGCTGCGTTGAATTGGATTGCGGTGTGCGATTCGCGGATTGCGCTGCGCGGCGCCTGCGGCGTCGGATTTCGTCCGAATCTTAAACCGCTTGCGGTTTAGCGCGTCAAGCGAGTTCCATATGCGATGGGTTGATCCGGTTCAAAACCCGGTCAAGATGACCGGGCTATGTGTATATAGCCGAGTCATCCTGACTCGGTCGGATGCCGATGAATATTCGAATCGTGCCAGGAGCGATAAACCGCAAGCGGTGTAGCGCACGAATCATCACAACGTCGCGCGCCATTGCCGTGGACTGGCGCCCATGTGTTTGCGGAAGACCTTGGAAAAATACAATGGATCGACATACCCCACGCGCCGGGCGACATCAGCAATACTCAATGCCGGCTGATGCAGCAGCACCGTTGCCCAATCCATCTTGATCTGTTCTGCCAACGTCACCAACGTCACACCCAAGACCTGTTTGGCAACGCGACACAGATGCTCCTTGCTGACCCCAAAGTCTTCGGACATCCGATCCAGGCTCAAAGGCGCAGCGATGTGATCATGCAGATACCGATACAACCGCCCTGCTGAGAGATTGCTTTCATCTTCCGGCGTTATCTCGGGCAATTCCAACACGGCCAACAAACATGCAAGCAAGCCCTCCATGGGTGTCGGTGGCCGGTCATCCGAATCCTGCGACAAATCCGAATGGCGTTCGCGAAAACCGCGCATCTGCTGAATCAGATCAAAAATCTGTGGCATGTGTTTGGGCGTGAAAAACGGCTTGTTCTCATTGGCTTTGAGAATCCGTTGAACCACTTCGATAGCCTGATGACCGGCAAAGCGACAGTAGTCGTGATCATACGGATCGTCCGGATCAGCCATGAGCACCCCGACATCCTTACCTGAGATACTTTGAGGCAACACCAGTCCCACCATCCCCCCGGTCACCTCGATGCGTTGTGTATCCTGAAGATAAAACCCGCGCCCGGATCGCACGACCGTAAGCATGGCATCATCACCGTGCGTGCCATGCGTCGAGTGGTATGGCTGATGACGAATCCACCCAAATGTCCGCAGACGATAAGCCATCGCGGTCGGAACCGACTGCTTGGGGCGTGCGCGCTTTGGTTTAAACTTCGCCTTAGCCATATCAATATTTTACATATTCATATCAACATCGACCATGGAACACCGCTTTAATCATGGATTAATATTCTTCAATCCGTAACACACGGCTATTTTTGATATCAACATTTTATCGGAGTCCACAACCATGTCCTCACCTAAAATCGTCGTCATCGGCGCAGGCAGCCTCTTCTTTGGTCGCAAAGCCATCTGGCAAATGGTGCATTCAGAACATCTGCGAAACGGCACGCTGGCTTTGGTCGACATCGACGAAACACGTTTGAACAAGATGGCGGACCTTGCCAAGAAAGTCATCGCTCATAACAACTCGCCGCTTAAACTCGAAGCGTCGACCAATCGTCGTGACGTACTCAAGGGCGCGGACTTTGTCATCCTGAGCTTTGCTTACAACAATGCCATCAACCGTGGCATCGATTGCGATGTCTCAGCTAAATACGGCATTCGCATGTGCTCGGGCGACACCATCGGCCCCGGCGGGATCATGCGCACCATGCGCGAGTTTCCCGTGATTCTCGATGCTGCCAAGGACATTGAAGATTTATGTCCTGAAGCATGGGTGATCAACTACATCAACCCCACGTCCGTGCATGGCATCGGTCTTCGTCGGTTCTTCCCCAAGCTCAAAACCTTTGCACTTTGTGATGCTCAGTACAACCTGCGCAACAATGTTGCCAAGGCATGCTCGGTTGAGAATGATGACAAGCTCACGGTCTACACCGCTGGCCCCAACCACTTTACCTGGATGCTCAAAGCCGACTACGCAGGCAAGGACCTCATCCCCCAACTCGTCAACGAGAAGAAGGACCTGGCCAATGATGAAGCAGCGAAAAAGGACCAGATTTACGCCTACTCCAAAGGTGCGTTTAATCATGCCATCGGTTTAGAACTCTACGAAACCATGGGCTATTTACCCACTGTCATTGGACACACCAAAGAATATGTCCGCTTCTACCAGGGACATGGCGTGACCGGAACCGACAAAGTCCCATCACTGCTGCTCTTTGATGTGCCCACCCGCCTGAAATGGACCAACGATGTCTGGCAACGCGTCGACGATTACAACTCCGGCAAAGTCGACATCGCGGAGTTTGATACCGAGTTCGGCCCCGACCCGGCAACGGACATGATCGAAGCCATGTGGGGCAACATGGGTAAAAGTTTCTTCATCAACACCGAC
>JBICHS010000612.1:0-6937 GCA_043101135.1 Phycisphaeraceae bacterium JB051 | reverse complement strand
AATCGATCAACACCTGATCATCAGCACGACCAATCCCGGTGTGACCTACTCCGGCAAGCTTGATGAATTCATGTTTCTGTCTCAACCGATGTCACCGCAGCAGGTGCTTGGATTGTATCAATCCATGAAGCCGTGATGTTTCATTTAAGCTGGTTGTTTGAGTTAACGGGTGAAAAACTGACGGGCGGCGTGGGTGATGCCCAATGCGCGAATCTGTTGGAAGAAGGCTTTGGTGGCGGCGCGTTCTTGCGCATTGAGGATGCCAAAGATTGAGAGGATGATCGGGTAACTCAGGCAAAGCGCGATCGCGATCAACAGTCGGATCAGTAGTCCGTTTGATTCCTGGAAAAGTAGTGTGACGGCAAAGAGCAATACTGCAATCATCATGCTGGATACAACACGCATGATGGGTAGGCTTAGTTCATACAGGCGATACGAAAGCCAACAGTAAAAGCCGTTCCATACCAGCATGGTGATCAAGGTTGCAACGGCTGCGCCAGAGAGGCCCATGACAGGGATGAGCAGGAAATTTAAAGCGACATTCAGACAACCCGCACCAACTGTGATTGCGGAAATGATCCCCGGGCGGTTGCCAAAATACAAACCTGTCCCCGCGGTGTCCGTTAGGGTATGAAGCACGCGCGCTAAAGCCAATGGCGGGATGACGATCCACGCACCGTAATAGGCTTCCGACTGAGCCAGCAGTTGCACCAGGGGTTGAGCCAGGCAGCTGATCCCAATGGCCATCGCACACCCAAGCCAGGAGCTGTAGAGAAAAATACTGCTGATGACGCGTTTTTGTTCATCGGGCTTGGATTCAAGCTTCCGGATGATCGGGGCGGTTCCCATGATCATGGGACGGGTGAAAAGCATCGTGATGATGTTGGCAATCAGGCTGCCAAACGAATAGACACCGACCATGGCTGTCGACATCAACGCATTGATCACATAGCGATCCCCGGTTTGAATCAACGAACTGCCATAGGACGATGGCAGTGACAGGAAGCCGAATTTCAGGGGCGTGCGAATCAATTTAAAGTCCAGAACAGGAAGCCATCGTTGACGAACGATCACCAACGCTGCGAGTATTTGCAGACTTTGACCTGCTGCATAGCCGTAGATCAATGCGTAAATTCCCATGTCATACGCAATCAACAACGTCAATGCGGTAGCCGTTGTCACAATCGCCTGAAGCACAGAGACCAGTAAAAACCCCCACGCCATTTCCAGCAGGCGCATGTAGTTCATCAACAGCACACTGGCACCAAACGTGAAAATGATCAACGTCGAAGTACGGGTCGGACCAAGCAAGGCGGTATCGTCAAAGATCAGCGTTGTGATCGGTTTAGCTGATAGGTAGTACAGTCCCATGACGATGAACGTCATCACCAGATACCAGAGCAACAGCGTGTCGGCTAAAGCGTTTTGTTTCTCAATGTATTTGGGGTGAAAGTAAAAACGGGAGATAGCCGATGCCACCGGGGATTTGGTCAGGTCCCCGACGAGAGCTGTCGTGGTGAGCAGCAAAAACCACGAGCCGAGTTCTGCAGGCGTGAGATAGGCGGTATAGATTGGGACAAGGATATAAAGCAGGGCTTGCTGGATGAGCATGCCCAAGGCATATCGTGATGTCAGTAATGCGGTGCGCATACGTTAGGTGTTTCTCAGGTCGATGATTTGCTGCCGGGTAATCGTTCCAGTGATTTCAAACGCGCCAATCGCAATGCGGCACGAGCCAATGGGTAGATTGTGCACATAGCGTACCATGTGCGATAGCCATATTTTTTGACGCATGAGATTGATAGGGCAATGCACTCATAGCCGGCCTGCTTCATGGTCCTGGCGGACTTGAATTGTATGGCATCGATGTGGATGGGGGACAGCTCGGTTTGCCAGGCTTCAGCACGTTGCTGTTTGGGGGCTTGGTCGACAATGGTGTGCAAGTGTCGTTGTTGCTCGGGGATGCGTTGCTGGTATGACGTTTGGGAATCGGCATCCTGGGTTGTGTCATCCATATTGATGTCAAAATGTTGGCACAAATTCTGTAGTGTCTGTTGCGGTTGGCTGACCAGTGCTTCAAATTGCAGGTGGTAGAACCAGGGCATTTGAGCATGTTGGTGGATGATCTTTCTGGCACGCTCAAACATGATGGCATTGAGTATGGGGTTGGTTGCCATGGGCTTGCCGTTATCGGATCGCATGGATTTAAGCTGCGAATTGAAAACGGCACGTGGGTCGCGTTCCACGAATAGCACGTGGGCATCAGGGTATCGCTGGCGTAGTGCTCCGGTTCGCCATATGGCGTTGTCCTGCTTGATGAGAATGGTGTGCGGGCGATTGGGGAATGTCAGTTTGAGAATGCCATCAAGTATCTGCGCGAATCGCAATGGCGTGTTCTGGGATTTGAGCCATTGGGCTAAAGCCTCACGAGAGACCTGCCAGCCTTGAAACTTGGGGTCTGCGTAAAGTCGGTCAAGCGCTGAAGGAATGTCGTCAGGCTCATTGATGATCAGTTCGGGGCGAAAAACACCATCAGGGAAGTTGGCTTCAAGTGTCGCTTCCACGCCGGGCAACTCGCTGAGTAGTCTGGCAAGCAGGGTGGAGCCTGATCGACTGATATAGGAAAGAAAGATCAGGCGGGGCGATTGATCGGCGTCGGACATGCTAGCGTCTCCCATCACATTCGATTTTGAATAGATTGTGAGACATTTGTTTGGCAGCAACCGAGTTTAAACGCCCTGTGACAGATTGAAGTTTTTGCAGGTCTTGCTGGACTTCATCAAGCTCCAATCCCGGGAATTTCTGACGTTCATATTTTTCAGCAGCCTTGAATTTTCCGGGGAATTTTGTGAGTAAACCTCTTGCACTGCGGCGTGGCAGGAGGATCAACCAATTGCGAACACGCGCATGATCAAACGCATGTTCTTGAATATTGATTTGATCCAACAAGCCAATGATCTTTTGGTACGCAAATTCTCCCTGCAAGGATGCAAGGTGATGATCAAGAATCTCGCGTGTTGCCTGCGAGATGGAATCTTGCTCAGACTTGTTGAGTTGCATGCGGACTTGTTCTTCCAACGCATCCAGGTTTGGGATGCTCTCACTGATACTGTTGGGAAGCTTTTGGTCGTAGCGATCATCCTTTTCCGGTTGATAGGCAAGAACCAATCGATCCATCAGGACAGCCTGAATCGCGCTGGTACATCCGTTATGCAGAATGACATCCGCAGCGAGCAGGTAAGGCTCAATGGTTCCCTTGAACTCGACCACCACGTTGGGATAGCAGGCCATCAGGTTCTTCCAGAGTTGATGGTCGTCGCCGGGGTGGGGGCGGATCACGATCCTGTTGTCTGGGAATTGCATTGACAAGCGGTCAATGGCCAGAAGCATGTTGAAAAACAAACGGGCTGTGAATTGGATCAGGCTCTGGAGCTCCCTGCGTTTATCATCCGTAGCAGTGTGGCCATAATTCTCATACAACTCACGCATGAAGTCAGGACCATTGGCGTTGATGTAGGATGAAAAATTTGAGGGCACGAAAATGAACTGGCCGTGTTCTTTGGAAATGGCGTCAGCTTCATTGCGATAAAACTCACGCAGTTCAGGGCGCAATAAATCAATACGCGGGTTGCCCGTCAGATGCACTTTGCTCATGTGATTGGGGTAATGCCGGGCAAAAATGTCGTGCTGAGCCTGCCCCCAGGTCATCACGCTGCTGGCTGTGTCAAGTGTCTTTTCGCTCAGACGCTGGTGTGCCCACAGGTCCGGGTCCGTGTAGACAAAACCTTCTTCGTCGATCCCTGCAACTTGATGACCGTACGATTTGATTTGCGACAGGATCTTACCTTTGTTGGCAGCAATGCTCTTGTCAAAAAAGATCCCCGGCCCAAGATATGGGATCGCTTCGAGTAGCTCACGCTGAGAACCAAGGACAACACCATAACCCGCCTCGGCTGCAGCGCAACCCAGAAGCAAACGAGCGTGATAAGCTCGGACTTTGATTTCGACGGGAATGTAAAGCCAGCGTTTTTTCGCGGTCACGACGGTTCCTTGTGGTGTGAAGTAGCGGGGGACAAGGATTGGTACATGGATTCGAGATGGCCCATCAACTCATTGACATGCAGATGTGCTTGAGCATATGACTTTGCCTGCTGCCCCATTTGGTTGCGAAGATTGGTGTCGGATAAAAGTTGATCCATGGCGGTTGCAATCTGTTTCACATCCAACGTTGTCACGAAGCCTGCCTGGTATTGGGCGACCTCTGGCACGTTGCATGGTTCAGTCACCACGCAGGGAATACCTGCAGACATCGCTTCGAGGACGGCATTGGGAATGCCTTCTGAATGAGATGTCAACGCGAAAATATCCGCTGCTTTGAGTGCGGCGAGTTTGAGTTGCCCATCAAGCTTACCCACCAGTTTAACCGCATCCCCACAGCCGGTCTGCGAAATCTGATCCATCGCAATGGACTTGGCTCCTTCATCAGGCCCAGCAATCACCAGCAAGGCGCTTGGATGATGCTTGCGGATTTGAGCGAAGGCTTGAACCAGCAGGTCCAAACCCTTGATGGTCTGCAGGCGTCCTAGAAACAATATCACTGGCCTGTCATCGCTCACATCAAAATGCTCTTTGAACAGTTTGCCCTTTGGCCAATCGCTATCAGGCAGTGATGCCAATTCACAGCAATTGGGAATGATGTGGATTTGCGCTTCACTTGCCTGCTGAAGCATGACCTGTTGTTTTTCAACTTCGGTTAAAGCATGGATCGCAGCAGCATCACGAATCACGCGACGTTCAAAAAGACGCAAAAAGACCTGCTTGGCAAGATATTTCTGCTTGATGCGCACAGGGTCCAGCGTCGAACGTGGGGTGTAGACGTAGGGGATTTGGTATCGGGCGCACATCTTGCGGACAACAGTATTCAGATGCGTGAAGCCCAGATGGGTGTGCACCACATCGGCCTCTGGCAGGCATTGTTTGAGTCCTTGGGTGACTTGTGGCATGTAGTAGGGGGCGAATTGGCCCAGTCGACCGACCGGGCTGTACCAGACCTGATACCCATCTTTTTCGACCCATTGCTGACGTGGCATGTCCGGGCCGATTCCCAGATCACTTGTCACGACATGCACGGTGTGGCCGCGCTGTGACAGCGCTTTGCAGGCCATGCGCAATTGTGCAATCGGGCCGCCAAACTGCGTCGCCGGATCATAAAATGGGAGTGCGTGTACGATGCGCAAAGCCGGTTCCATACTCTAGTCAGTCAAACGTCAAGCCTCTGAGTTGAATTGCAAAATGGTAATCGCTGGGAGGTTTCTTGTCTAGATTTGACAGGCTTGATTATTTTGCAAGATGTATCTGGGAAAAGAGTTATCGTCAGGCCATTTCTTGCGATGGCGTCTGCAAGTCATCGCCTGTGTCAGGTTCGCATTCGGCAGAGGCATGAGATGATGTGTTCTTAGAGCTTTGCTCATCCATCTGTTGTGTTTTGTCCCGCTGCATGTGTCTTTGTCAGCCTCGATTTCCATCGGCGATGTTAGCAATGAGCTGAGCGAATCAGTGATGAACCAATCACCGCGAATTTGCGTGACGTGCCCGAGGGGGGCGCTGTGGATTCATCAGACGCGGTGATATCACTGAAGAAGGTCGCTGGGTCTGACTCGTTGTTGTAGCGGGTGGTTGCGTATGCCTGTCCCAAATCAGCATGCGAGATACGGACTTCGTCGATCTGCCCGTCGACATGTGAGTAGGTCCCACGTCGATCTGCACCAATGGCAGAGCCAAACGTGGAGATGGCAGAGAAGCTGCCACACGACAGTGAATCGACTTGTGAGGCATTGACCCACAGCGTCATGTGTTGGTCTTCTGACGCGACTGCAAGTATGTGTGTCCATTGCGAGTTGTCTGATGGCGACGAGCTGATCGTTCGATCACCTGTTGAAGAGACCACGTTGAAATCGATCGAGCCGAGGGTGATTCCCAATTTGAAATAGCCTGCTGCCGAATTATGTTCGAATAATTTGCAATTGACTAGCGAATCCATTTTGGCCCACATTTCAATTGCGACGATTGAGCTGGTGATGATGTTGTTTGAGATCAGTACCATGTCGTTACTGCCGTCAAGATGCAGGCATTTGCCGACTTTGCCATCCACTTGGCTAGTCGTTGTCATGCCCCCAGTGGTGGTTGCGTGAAAGTTGTTTGATGTGTGGTCGAGGATGGCGTCAGCTGCGTCATTGTCCGGATCGTTATTCATTGGCCAGTATGCCGTGACATGGCTGGGATAGGTCGCATGTTGCCCATAGGGACTTCCCGCCGCCTCCAGTGTATCTATGCCGTTGTACCAGCAGCGGAATTGGGTATCACTGCTGTCAGAGAGATTGGGTAAATACACACGAAATCCAGCCAGCTGGTTGTCAGCGATCATCACGTCGTGCGCCAGTCGTGTACTGCCGTCATTCAGGGTAAAGCGTGCATCCGCGCCATCGCTTTTGAGCGTGTTCTTTGCAGTCTCACTAAGCAGGCTCACCGGCAGCCAGATGTCCATGCCAGTGACGCCTCCGCTGGCAATCCGGGTGTGATCAATGGTGATGGTGTCAAACAGCGAGTAATCGTTGGGGAAGGTCATGGTGGGATCCTTTGGTTGGGAAATGGTGTTTGGCGAGTGCCTACCATAAACCTAATTCTTGATTTGCCTTGATGTCAAACAGGGATGATTCTCGCCTTGGTAAGCAGGTGTTGCTTTGAGCATTCGTTGCCCGTTAGAAACACTTGTGATAAAGTATTTTTTTAAGTCGAAACACGTCAGAGTCGTCGGTTTTGCTCTTGTCTGGTTGCAGTATTTTCACTGCAAATTGGCGGGTCAAAAATCAGGCAATGAAAGTCTTTGATGGGAAGTATTCAAAGGACGACATATCCACATGGGCAGCGAACGCATTGT
>JBICHS010000611.1:0-3002 GCA_043101135.1 Phycisphaeraceae bacterium JB051 | reverse complement strand
CCCATGACCGACACATCTTCTCAGACGGAACACGATTACCGGGTTGGTTGTGTGAGTTATCTCAACTCCAAGCCGTTGATCGCGGGGCTTACGACAGCTTATCCTTCGGTGCATGTGCGTTACGACGTGCCCAGTCACCTGCTTGCCGATTTGCTGGATGACAAAGTGGATATTGCGCTCTGCCCGGTGGTGGATTATTTCACCAGCCCGACCCCGTTGAAAATCATCCCCTGTGGCGGGATCTGCAGTCGCGATCACACGTTGACTGTCTGCTTATTCAGCCGCACACCGATCGAGGAACTCACCGAGATTTACGCGGATACGGATAGCCACACCAGCGTGAACCTGCTGCGTGTGATCATGGCCAAGCAGTATCTGCAAACAGTCAACATCGTGCCTTACAACCGACACACGGAAACGGAGACCAGCCCCAACGCGATGCTGCTCATTGGTGACAAGGTGGTCACACAATCGCCCAAGGCCGTGGAGTATCCGTACCAGTTGGACCTGGGTGCTGCGTGGGCAAGGATGACGGGCTTGCCGTTCATGTTCGCGACATGGCTCGCCAAAGAGGAGACTGACCTTGGGCAACTGTCACATTGGATGAATGAGATACTTGAGCACAACATGCCTCGCCGCGAAGAAATTGCTGCCGAGTTTGCGCAGCGTCATGGTTGGCCCCAGGCGTTGGCGCATGAGTACATGACCCAGAACCTGCATTACGAAGTGGGTAAAGACGAACTGGCTGCCATGGAACTCTTTGGCAAGTACATGCACGAACTTAAACTCATTGATTCGCCTCGCCCCGTCACTTTGTGATATGGATATCAAGCACGCCCGTTACCGCAATCAAACCATCGCGGACTTTGTCAGGCAACTGCTCTACACCCCCAAGAGTAAACGTCCCGAACAAATCGCCCGCGCGGAGGTATTGCATGACCTGATTGACCCGGATCAGAATTATCCCTTCGACTTTATCAACTACCGCATCACCGGCTATCACAGTGAAACGGAATTCGACGAAGCCACCATCCTCGTCGGTGAAGCACTCCTGCCTGACCTGCGAACGGCGATTGAAGAACTCTGCTTAAACGCCGAAACCCTGCCCGGCAAGGAACCGATGACCGACCTTGCAACGCTGGCCAAACAGCTCAACGTCAGCACCAAGACCATTCACCGTTGGCGTGATATGGGCCTGCGAAGTCGCTGGTATAAGCCGCCTGGTCAAAAGCGCATGATCCTCGGGTTTACGCCCTCTGCGATTGACACATTCGACATGCGTCATCCGGGCAAGATCAAACAGGCAACCGATCGTCAGCAAATGTCAGAAGACGATATCGCTCAACTTATTGACCGGGCACGCAAACTCGCAACCGATGATCCAACGCTCAGTTTGAATCAGGTTGCATCCGAGCTTTCAAAACAGACCGGCCGCCCCCTGCAGACCATCCGACTGCAACTGCAGAAACATGACCAAACCACGCCGGATCACCCCTTGTTTCCCGATCATCACGGCCCGTTGACGGATCGGCAGGCAAGACAGATCGCCCGACTTCAGCAGCGTGGAGCGTCCACCAGCGAACTGGCAAAAATGTTCGGTAAAACACCGTCCACCATCCGCCGTGCTGTTCTCAATGCGCGACTCCAGGTCTTTAAACGTCTGAACATCGCCCCCGCCAGGTTTCAGGAAAGTTACACCGACCCTGCCAAGGTCAAACGGTATCGCCAATTTAAAATCCGCGACACCGATTGGCAGTCACCTGACACCCATGCCAGCAGTGATTTGCCTGTTGCGTTACACGAGTGGTTTTCGATGATGCAGCTTAAACCCGCTGCCAAGCTCCAGGCTTTTGAGCAGTATCAGTATCTGCGTTACGCAGCCAAGCAGGCAATTGATCAGCTTCAACCCAATGCGTGTACCGCGACGCAGATCAAAGCCATCACCGCTGACATCAAACAAGCTGGCCAACTCAAGGATATGCTTGCTGCATGTAGCCTGCCGGTGGTGATGTCAGTTGCTCGGCATCACATGGATCATCTTGACGAACAGTCGGTTTACATTCTGCAGGACCTGTTGATCCTTGGCTGCCAGATTCTTTTTGGTGAATTGGATTTGTTTGACCCGTATCGCAAACACGCCTTTGACACGTTTCTTTCATGGCGACTTCAACGCAGCTTTGCCACATGGCTCAGTGATCAACACCGCGCTAATCGCGCTGTGAAGCGCATGACACCTGATGAAGTCATCCGTCGCATCCGCTCGCAGGCTATACCGTTTGGGATCAAGTTGCCGGCGATGATTGAGGTGTGATTCGACTTACATCACCACGCAACATGATTCATCCCGATCAAGATGACCGGGCTATATAGCCGAGTCATCTTGACTCGGTTGGGTATCCAATCATTCTGGCAATATGTTTTGAGGCTGGAATCGAATTGATGTCATTCCCGCGAAGGCCCGAATCCAGTGGCATTCCGTGTACGCTTGCAGGTTCCACTGGACTCCCGCCTTCGCGGGAGTGACGGATAAAAAACACCTGCAACGACCAGTTATTCACAGGGGCATAATACAAGTCTCACACCGGTGTCTTGGTCTTTTCCACCAATTCGACATTCTGAATCTTAAGCTGCTTGTCGATGGCTTTGGTCATGTCGTACAGCGTTAAACATGCTGTGGAGACTGCAACGAGCGCTTCCATCTCCACACCGGTTTTTGCGGTCAGTGATGCCGACGCTGTGACGCGAACGGTGTCGGGTGCATGGCGGGTGAAGTCCACGGTGACCACATCCAAAGGCAGTGAGTGACATAGGGGGATGAGTTCATCCGTGCGTTTGGCTGCCTGAATGCCTGCGATGCGAGCGACTGCAAGGGCTTCACCCTTGGGTAAATCCCCTGCCATCAGGCGGTCGAGGGTCTGTGGCGAGGCGACGAAATCGCATTGTGCGACAGCTTTGCGGTGCATTGGTGGCTTGGCTCCGACGTTGACCATCTGAGCTTTGCC
>JBICHS010000610.1:0-4827 GCA_043101135.1 Phycisphaeraceae bacterium JB051 | reverse complement strand
CCAATGCTGAGAATGTTAAAGAGATGTCTGAATCCGCCAATATGCCCTTGTGGATGTTGCATGTTATTTTCTTCTCTGAATATGTGCTGGAAAATGCTGAGAAGATTGAGTGTGATGGTGGAGAAGGTTTCTTGCCTGAATTGGTCTTGAGCGATGAAAATCCCAAGCGTAGCGATGATGAAAAGATTCAGAAGACAATTGATACGCATGCAGCATGGTTAAAACACATGTTCCAAGATATACGCGAAGTTGAGTTGAGTGAGGCAATGAAGTTGGCTCAGATGGTGTCTTTGCCATTCGATAAGAAGCTGCGTGTTCGTGAAGCGAAAGAAAAACAGGTTGCAAAAGATGCACTGGAGCCGAAGCCGTAATTGGAAATTATTTCTTGCGTGAACCGATGACCTTTGCCGGCACGCCTACCGCGATGCTGTACGGAGGGATGTCTTTGGTGACCACTGCACCGGCGCCGATGACTGAGCCTTTACCGATGGTGACGCCGGCCATGATGTTAACGCGGCCGGCGATCCAGCAGTCATCCTCAATCACGATGGGCTTGGCTTCGAGGCCTTGAGCGTGGATCGGTTTGTCAGGATCAGCAAAGACGTGGTTGGCAGCGATCATCATGACTTGCGGGGCGATGCGGACGTAATTGCCGATGGTGATCTTGCCGTGTTCGCCGTAGCCCACGAGGATGGTGTAGGCCTGGACGGAGCTGTGGTCACCAATGGTGATATTGCCTTGGACGATGGCGCCGGGGCCGATGGTGGAGTCGTTGCCGATGGACAGATGATCCTTGCGGGGATGGACCATGGCACGTGGGCTGATACGTGTGGTGGGGGTGATGTGGACGTTTTTATGTCGCGTTGCCATGCGGCGACCAAACCACAAGGCGATGCGTTGGCCACGGGTTTGGTTACTCGGCATGGAGTAGCCTTTGTCCAGTAAATTCCAGAGAAAACTCATTTTCAGCGTTCCACAAGTGTTGTTGGTTTTATGGTGAGTTCGTTAATGCGTGGTTTTTCAAAGGGACTAGGGACTGGCCACTAGGGACTAGGGTTAAGGCAGCAAGACAAGTGAGGCGTGTCGTCCGTGCTGATACGCATTTTATAACTTCACCGACATCTCAACTGCCTGGCCGTACCGATCGGGCAGTGAGTTGACCATGAGTTTACTGCCATCGGTGTTGAAGACGGGGTGGGTGTCGATCCAGCCACACGTGCGACCCGGGCCGCGTTCGTCTCGGCCGGAGGTTGGGAATTTGATGTGCAAGCGGGTTTGGTCTTTGGTTAAGTCGATGAACTGCACATTGCCTGCATAGTCATCGGTGACCAGCAGGTTCGGGTCTGCAGGTGAGATGGTGGGATGGCCACCGGACGTATGCGAGCAGAGCTTGCGGTAGTTCTCGCCACTGTGATGCACGGTGGCAATGCAGATATTTTCTGGGTCAGCAGGATCGTTGCCATAGCCCAGCAGATGTTCACCATCCGGGCACCAACCCCAATGAACGCCACGTTTGCCGAAGCTTGCATCGACGACCATGTTGATGTTTTTCATGTCACGATCCGCGGTCATGATGTAGGCGATGCGTGGTTCGCCACGTTCTGGGACAACACAGTGATTGCCAAAGTAAAAGAGCATGCGCGTGCCCTGGCGATTCCATCGGACGCAGTAGAGCATCAGGGTCAAACCTTCATCATTACCCAGACGGCTTTTGACTTCGTTATCAGCAACAAGCAGTTGATCACGGCAGGGATGCTGATCAAGCATTTGCTCGGTGGTGAAGACAAGGTCAGATGTTTGCTTGTCGAAGTCGACCTTGGAGATACCGTGTTGGTTACGAGCCTGGAAAGGGACGGGCGTGAGTTCGGGGTGATACTTGCGATCCCCATAGCCGGCAGCATAAAGCATGGCATGGCTGCAGGAGATGCCCGGCTCACCGGAGGGGGAGATGCCTTCCATATCGCCTTCAATGGTGATGGATGATCCGTCCGTCAAATTATGTCGGGTGACGGTGGACTTCAGATGCGTGCCGGATTGATAGTAGACATGGCGAGCGTCGGGTGACCAGCTTTGCCAGGCGCCGGTGTGCCAGAAGCTCGGCGTGATCGGGAAGGGGCCCATGCGATGTTGCACTTTGCGATCAGGGCCGAGCACGAGGACGTAGCCTTGGTTCGAATCAATATCCGTTGCAGCGAGCAAGAGTCGGTCTGAGTTATCGGGGGCGTAGGGATTGAGCGTGTAATAACTGTGAACACACCATTGTCCCGGAAGGTCAATGGGATGAAGCGTGATGGATGGTGTCATCGTGCAAACCTTGTGACTATGGAATCGGACACACTAAGCATAGCTTGGTGGTGTTGGGTTTGCCATTTGTACATTGATTAGGGGATGGACAAAACGACTGGACTGTATGCGTGCGTTCAATTGAGCCAGTGGCTGTCAATCCTGATTTTGTTGCATGAATGCGAGCACTTGTTCGGTGGTGGGGACTGAAGGTTGTGCACCGAGTTTGGTGCATGCCAGTGAGCCTGCAGCCAAGGCAAAGGGAACGCTGTCTGCAATCCTTTTACCTTGTGCGAGATTGGCAGCCAGTGCCCCTGCGAAGCTGTCGCCTGCAGCGGTGGTGTCGACTGCTTTGACCGGGGTTGCTGCAAAAAGCTGGTTGTGATTTTCCGTCACCCAGACTGCGCCACGCGGGCCGAGTGTGACAATGACATGTTTACTGCCATGTTTCAGGAGTGCTTTGGAGGCTGCCATGATCTGAGGGATGGAGGAGACATCCATGCCGGTGAGGGTGGCTAATTCCGTTTCGTTGGGTAAGAGAATATCGCTGACCGCAAAGAGTTCGTCAGGCAATGCATCACTGGCAGGGGCAGGATCGAGGATGACCGTCACACCTGCTTCACGTGCGCGACGGGCTGCATCGATGTTGGTCTGCACTGGGGTTTCCAGTTGCATCATCAAGACGTTTGCCCACGCGTAGACGCTTGCATCGTCACTTGCGGTAACCTTCGCATTGGCACCGGCGCTGACCATGATGGAGTTCTGACCCGAGTCTTCATCAAGCAGGATCACTGCGGTCCCGGAACTGATGCCATCAATCACGGGAACAAGTTCGCAGTCGATCCCTTCATTGATGAGATTGGTTTTGAGTGTATGACCAAAGGCATCATCGCCGACCGCGCCGATCATGCGTACCTTGCCCCCAAGTCGAGCCGCCGCGACAGCAGCGTTGGCACCTTTGCCGCCGGGAATCAGTTGCACATCACCAGCCATGATGGTCTGGCCGGGGAGGGGGAGTTTCTTGATCGGCGTGACCACATCCATATTGATACTGCCGACGACCAGGACGTTACCGAGTGTGGATTGGGACATGTTTGGATTATCGCAGGATTGGTTGGGATGACAATTCAACTTGGACTTCACGGACGATCTGACACTGCGTTTGGTCAGCTTCAAGGAAATAATGCTCCCCTTGCTTGTCATTGGGATTAAAGACTGTTTTGCCATCGTCAGTCACCGTGACGCGCCCGGGGCCATGGACTTTAAAATAATTTCGATCAGGCCGAACAGCCTGGAGTACCGCAGTCAGATCAAACGTCGGTCGATCGTAAGGCATCTGCATATAGCGTTTGTAGCCTTCGACCACGGGATGATATTTCGTCCAGCGATAATCATCCTCAATACTTCTTGCTGGAATCTTGATCGCATCCCCAACTTCCCAGCCGGAGAAATAGATCGGGCGTGGGCATTGATGAATAAAACGCGTTGATGCTTCAATGTCCTTGATGATGTTGTATTCCCTATGATCCGCCTTGCTCACTTCGTCGAAACAGCCTGCCATCATCACGACATGACTGACTTTTTGCTCAAAGAGATCTTTGCCATCCAGTTCACTGATCTCGTCAGCGGGGGAGTCAAAGAGTTGGTGCAGATTGGTTGAAAAGCCGATGGGAATGATGACGACACTGTGATCCTCTGCCGCTGCGAGTAAACGTCTGAGCAGGGGAACTGCGTGTGGATAACTGCCACGAGCATGTGTCGTCGGGAAGCAAGGTTGGCCGGCATTATCCGTCATTTCCAGGACCGCTTGATTGAAGTTGCCGACTTCCGGTGTCGCACCGTTCTGGACCATTCCAATCGGCACATCACCGCGGTTGTAAAACGTGTTGATCGCATCAACCATGGCAGGGGCATACGCGTTATCTTTGCTGAGTAAGACGCCTAGTAGCTCGCATTCGCCGCGGGCTTCCAGGCTGTGAATCATCGCCAACGCCAGAGCATCGTCGATGTCATTGCCCATGTCGGTGTCCAGAATGAGTTTGACGGGTTTGTCGTTGTGAATCATGTGCTGTCTCCTGAAAAAGTGGAGTAGCATTTTAAAATTTTAGTTTTGACAGATAAATCGAAATAAATTGATATTAAATAGCATAAAACTATAATTCTAGGATGCGTCGATCGACCAGACAGTATTTACCTCAACTTCGCTTTGCCGGTGAGCATGCTGGCAATGGCGATGTGGCTTTTCATGAACATCCTGTGCCGGAATTGATTCTGTTGGTCGAGGGTGAGTGTCGTACGGAGACTTCCGCAGAGCAGTTTCATTCCCAACCGGGCGATTTGCTTTGCATGCCTGCGGGTGTCAGTCACAATCAGATTGACTTTGGCAAAGTCCGAACGCTGTATGTCGGATTTGAGTCCCCACGTTTTGAAATCAAGCAGCCGTGTCAGTTTCGTCTGTCCTGTCGTGAGTTGGTTGAGCATAGCTTGTGGATGCTTTTTCAGATTCACACACGGCGCTGGGGTGGGACAGAGTCCGCCGCAGGG
>JBICHS010000609.1:0-3553 GCA_043101135.1 Phycisphaeraceae bacterium JB051 | reverse complement strand
ATGGACCGACCCCGAAGCCACCTTCAAACTCTTGACCAAGCTTTCCGAAGGTCAACCCTGTGACATCACCGGCATTGCTGACTATCGCATGCTCGATGACAACGGCGGGATTCAATGGCCACTTAAACAAGGTGATGAACTGCAAACACATCGCCGTCTCTTTGCTGATGGCAAGTACTTCCATGAAGACGGCAAAGCCAAGTTCCTCTTTGAAGAAACACGCAACATGCCGGAGATGCCCAACAGTGATTACCCGTTCGTCCTGCTCACCGGGCGTGGCAGCGCTGCCCAATGGCATACGCAAACCCGCACCGGCAAGTCCGCTGTGCTGCGCAAGCTTTATCCCAATAACATCTACGTGCAGATCAATCCCGTGGACGCCCAGCAGATGCACATCGAACCGACACAGTGGGTTTATGTCCACTCCCGTCGCGGCTCTCTCAAAGCTCGCGCGTTTGTCACTGCAACCGTCGCACCGGGGCAGGTCTTTATCCCCATGCACAACCACGAAACCAATCGCTTGACCAAACCGGTCTTCGATCCCTATTCGCATCAACCCTCATACAAGGCCTGTGCTGTCGCGTTAAGTCTGAGCAAGCCTTGGATCGCATCCGAAAAATCTGAAGGAGTCAGCCATGAGTAATCCGGCTTTCACTGACGCACAAAAACAATATCTCCAGGGCTTCGTCGCTGGCGCTGATTTGCAACGTCACAACAAAGGCCTTGGTTCGCTTGCTGGATCATTGCCGATTCTCAATAACGGCGGTGCTGCTGGTGTTGGCGAAATGGTTACGGTTGGCACTTCCGGGGGACCTGATGCGATGCATCATCAAGCACAGGATCGCTTCATCGCAGCAGGCAAAAAGCTCAACAATGAAGAAAAAGCCAAGCGTGAAAAGAACGCCTTGGACATTTACGATGAACTCGTCGAACGTGCGAAAAAAGGCGAATTCCCCAAGGGAACCGACGTTTTTCTCACCAAGTTCCACGGCCTGTTCTACGTCGCACCGGCACAGGATTCGTACATGTGTCGCATGCGACTTCCAGGCGGTCTATTAAAAAGTCATCAACTGCGTGGCGTTGCGCAAATCTCAAACAGCCACGCTGGCGGCTATGCCCATGTCACCACACGGGCCAATCTCCAGATTCGTGAGATTCCGCCTACCGATACCATCCATGTTCTCAATGGGTTGGCAGATCTCGGCATCATCACTCGTGGGGCGGGCGGCGACAACCTGCGCAACATCACCGCCAGCCCCACTGCCGGGATCGATTCTCAGGAGTTGATCGACACATCCCAACTTGCCAAGGACATGCATCACTACATTCTCCAGCATCGTGAAATGTACGGTCTGCCCCGCAAGTTCAACATTGCTTTCGACGGCGGTGGTAAAGTCTCCTCCGTTGCAGACACCAACGATGTCGCCTTCATGGCAGTGAAACTCGAAGAAGAAAACGCAACCGCTGACTTCCCCGCAGGCATCTACTTCCGATTGGAACTCGGCGGCATCACCGGCCACAAAGACTTTGCCCGCGACACCGGCATCATGCTCAAGCCCGACCAATGTGTCGAAGCTGCAGCTGCTGTGGTCAAATGCTTCATCGAAAACGGTGATCGTACTGACCGCAAAAAAGCACGCCTCAAATACCTGCTTGATGATTGGGGTTTTGAGAAGTTCATCGCTGAATGCCAAAAGCATTTAACCTTCGATTGGCCGACCTTTGAGCTTGCCAAATGCACGCAGCGCAGCAAGGTCGACCGATTGGGTCACGTCGATTTTCACCCACAAAAACAGGCTGATTTGCACTATGTCGGTGTAACGCTGCCCGTGGGTAAACTCGAACAGGAACAGATGTTTGCGATTGCTGACATTGCTGATCGTTTTGGCAACGGTGATATCCGTCTGACCGTTTGGCAGAACCTGTTGATCCCCAACATCCCCACTGAAAAAATTGATGCAGTCAAAGAAGCCATCGAAGCTGCTGGATTGCATTGGTCGAAAAACAATCTTCGTGCAGGACTCATCGCATGCACCGGTAACAACGGCTGCAAGTTTGCAGCAAGTGACACCAAGCGCCATGCGATGTTGATTGCTGAACATGTTGAAAATACCGTCGCGTTGGATAGCCCCGTGAACATTCACGTCACCGGCTGTCATCACTCCTGTGCCCAACATTACATTGGTGACATCGGCTTGATGGGCGCATCGGTGAGTGTCGAGGACGACATGGTCGAAGGCTATCACATGTATCTTGGCGGTGGCTATGGTGAAAACCAGGGCATTGCCCGCGACTTCTTCCAGAACGTCCAGGCAACGGATGCCCCTGCCATCGTTGAACAATTACTCACTGCATACATGAATAACCGCACGGATGACGCAGAAAGTTTTGCAGCGTTTTGTAACCGTCACGAAATCGAAGCACTCAAAGCATACTGTGCATACGAACCTGCCGCTGCTTGATGCGAGTCGCCAGTAAACAAGACATGAAACCACAGATAAACACAGATGAACACAGATGAACACAGATAAAGACTAATTTTTCTGTACGGCATCCAAAACGAAGCATCTGTGTTTAGCTGTGTTCACTTCCGGGGCTGTGGCTAAATGCCTTGAACACATTGATGAAGGAATACACAAATGACCACCCCGCTTGTTCCCGTGTTACCTGAGACTGCGCCATTCAGCGAAGATCAACGCAGTTGGCTTAACGGCTTTTTTGCTGGTCTGCTGGGTGCGGATACCGGTAGTGCAACGGCATCACCGATGTCACCAACCACCGACGCACCTGCTGCGCAAGTCGAGGAAGATGACGACGATCATCCCTGGCATGATGCGGCGATGCCGATGGACGAACGCATGGCATTGGCTGAGGGTCGACCACTCAAAAGCAAGATGATGGCCGCCATGGCGCAGCTGGATTGCGGTGCGTGTGGCTATCTCTGCCAAACCTACTCTGCTGCCATCGCTTCGGGTGAAGAGAAAAATCTCACACTCTGTCAGCCCGGTGGCAAAGACACTGCCAAGAAACTCAAAGAGCTGATCAAGACGGCTGACATCACCATTGAAGGTAAAGCACCCGGGAATAACATCGCTTCGGATGTGACGAATGAAGCTTCCGGGGGTTTTGATCGCAAGAATCCTTTCCCTGCACCGCTGCTTGCTGCTACACAGCTCAACGCGGCGGGCTCATCCAAGGACACGCGTTATGTCAGTGTTGACATCATGCACTCAGGTTTGAGTTACAAAGCTGGTGATGCACTGGGCGTGTATCCTGAAAATTGTTACGCACTGGTCAATGATATTCTCTCACTGCTGCATGCATCGGGTGGTGAGATTGCGATGTACCGAAACCAGCTCATTCGCGAGTTGGACATTATCAAGCCGACAGATGAATTGCTTGAGTTGATGCAGGCGAATGCGACCGAGCAAAGCGATAAAGACAAGATTGTGAAGTTGCTTGAAGAAGAAGCTGTTGAAGGTTTACCCGCTGAACCGCAGGTGATTGATCTGTTGCTTCACTTTGAAAACATCAAACTCAAGGTTAAAGATTT
>JBICHS010000608.1:0-11506 GCA_043101135.1 Phycisphaeraceae bacterium JB051 | reverse complement strand
CTTACCAACTCTTGCCTCCTTCACCCCAGCCTGGGACCTGCGGTTAAGACTGGTTGAACAAGCCCCCCCCACGCCGCCGCCAACACGCCCCGTGGCCACGCCGCCCCCACCACCGGCTAAACCGTTCACCGCCAAACTCACCGGCACGATCATCGAGCCCAACCACTCCATGGCCTTGTTCACCACGCCTGACGGTGAAATCCAATTCGTCAATCTCGGGCAAATGATTGAAGACGCCAAGGTGGTTCAAATCCAGCCAGAGCAAGTCATCATCCAACACAACGGCCAAACGTTGACCTTGGAAATCACCGAAGCCGATTCGACCAACCGTCGCCCCGCGCCACGCACACGCCCCAACATCTATCAGCGAAGGAGGTCGAAGCCATGAAGTTCGACACACTCCTGCTGATCCCCGATGATGACCATTGGCAATGGGTCGCGTTAAACCACGAATCCGTTTCGCAACAACTCACCAGCAATTGGCCGGTGTTAGACCAGCCCGGTCGCACGCAGCAGATTCAGAACATCCAAACCACACTGACAAACTGGGGCTACGCCAGACAGCCCGTTGTCATCGCGTTGCCTGATCACTGGTGTTTAAGCGCATCGCTTGCAGGCAATCGACTCAAAAGCGCAAGACAGAACACGCTCTTTGATTTTGAAGCCCATTGGCCGATCTCACTTGAAGATGTCGTCGTGGATTACCTGCCGGGCAAAGATACCACGCTGGGCGTCTGTACACCGTTGCGTAAACTCTCGCCGGTGATCACTGCCATCGAAAGTCTGAACCTGAATCTCCAGTCGATCTGCCCCAAGGCCATGCTTGCTTTGCAGAACCGAATCACCACGGCCAACCCGCCAGCCCATCACGACACTGCGTGGGCCAACGGCAAAGCGTATCACTGGTTCTGCATCGCTGACAGCAAACCCACCCATTGGCAATGGCTCGACCGCAGCGAAAAAGCCCTTGTTTTACAGGCTCAAACCCAACACCTTGTTGACGCCTCCAATCGAGAACTGCATCTACTGGACTTACCTGAAGCGGATACGTTTAAACTCAAAGCACTATCGGAGATTGATTCGACACAGGTCCAGAAGGTGGTTTTGAATGACCAGGCCTTTGCCGGTGCCCATCGTGTGGCAACGCGCAAGATCAAGCCCTGGTTTAATCTGTTACGCCCACCCCTGATTGCCAACACCAAAGAACAGTCGGTGCAGCGAGCTTTAAGCATGCTGCTGTTGAGTGTGTTGATTCTGGGTATCACGCTTGCGGGCATGCTTCATTGGCGGGCTTCAGAATATCAGCAACTTGCTCGTAATAGTCGCAAGGATCAACAGGCGATTTTCCGTGAGGTTTTCCCCGAAGCGCGCATGCCTCAAGTCAATATTGCCAGTCGCATGGAAAGTGAACTGCGGCGAATGATCTCGCATGCCGGTGCCGTCCCGACGTTGTCAATCAATGAGGATCAGACGTCTGCATTGACGCTCTTGCATGCCGTGCTGCTGAGTCTGCCACGCGATCAAGCCCTGGATTTGCAGGAAATTCGCATGGAGAACAACCGCATCGACATCCACGGTCAGGCCAAACAGCACGCCGATGTTCAAACCATCGCCAACAGTCTTCGCGCCCATGCCAATCTCAATGTGGATACACCACAGATGACGCAAACCCGCGATGGCATTATCCGCTACACCATCACTGCCAATTGGCGAAACAGCAATCAGCAGGGAGGTCAACGATGAATTTAAATCAGCGATTAACTCTCTGGCTGATGTTGATCACCATGATGCTCGGTGGTGCATGCTTCTGGGCCTACCAGAAGCTTGAAACACAAAAACGTTTAGCAACAGTCGAAGCCAAAAATCAGGATAAGTGTCAGCAAATCGCTCAAGCAATTGATGAGATTCGACAAAAGGCACAAACCATGGAACCGGCGGATGAGATGAGCAGTCTCGTGCAACACATCCAATCTGCTGCATCACAGGCAGGCATGCCTATGCAACATGTGCAGCGCATCCGCCCGTCATCCGCAAGACGCATTGGTCAATCGCCATATGTCCAAAAGCCAACGCAACTGTCACTGCAGGATGTCACCCTGAAAAATGCCGTGAGCTTTTTGCATCAACTCAGTTCCACGCAGGCAGACATGCAGATCAAGTCTTTGCGTATGACCGCCCCTCGCTTGCAACAAGGCGTGATAGCCAATGCCACAACCAGCGAAACATGGAATATGGAAGTCGGGCTTGCCAGCATTGCCTATGTCCCACAAGTTTCAAAACCAGAAATGAATGACCGATGAAAGAAATTCGCACGCAAACCTTGCCAGTGTTATTGTTGATCCTTCTGCTTCAGGTAGCAGGCTGTTCCAATTCCCAGCATGTCAAAGTCACGCTGCCTGCCAAACAAGCCGACCCGCAACGTGCCGCCCAACTCAATGAAGATGCCTTGCTCAAGCTCGAGGAAGACAAGCCCCGCGAAGCGATCGCACTGCTGAAAAAAGCCATCGCAGCCGATCCCCAATCCGTGCGAAGCCACAACAACCTTGGCAAGATTTATTACCAGCTCGAACAATACAGTGACGCGCTGAACATGTTCAACAAGGCACTGGAACGGGACACCCTCAACAGTCCCCAGCCGCACAACAACCTGGCCATGATCTACGAACGCGCAGACAAACACGCGCTGGCCATCGAGCATTACACCCGTGCTCATGAGTTGGCACCGGACAACATCGTCTACACCGCCAATCTCGCCCGCGCCCTGCACCGCCGTGGCGATCGTGATGAAAAACTCATGGCATTACTCGACGAAATCAGCCTCAACGACGCCCGCCCCAATTGGCAACTCTGGGCCAAAACCGAGAAGGCACTCATCCTCTCCCAAGATGCAATCAGCGAATAAAGCATTGCTTTGACACCACATCCCAACCTAGCGCGCACTGAAAACCACCAGCACGCCTATCCTGCGGACATATTCAAAGCAATTGAGATAAGTAGATAAAACCACGATGGCAGAGTGTAGCCATAAAAAAAGCGACCAAGTGCAAAACACTCAGTCGCTTGGATAATGGGCCGTACAAGACTTGAACTTGTGACCTCGTCGATGTCAACGACGCGCGCTAGCCAACTGCGCCAACGGCCCGATTACCGATTTTCATTCTCCTGATCGCCCGTGAGGTAGCTTGGACAAAGGCGACCAGCTCACACGTCAATCAGGCAGAACATTGTACCCAACTCTTCAAAACCTGCAAGTCGAAGGGTACAAATATTCTGACTTTGTCTTTTTTTGCCTAAATCCGATCAACCATTGAGCTTGGCGGCGGCTTCGCGGCACTTCTCGAGCACGGCGATGCGGCTGCGGACGCTCTGCGGGGTGATCTTCTGCTGGGCACCGTTACGAATCACGTCGTAAAGGTTACGGTACAGCGAGTGCACGTACTGCGTGGCAGGAGCGGCACCGGCGCCACCATCGCCGCCGCCTTCGGCTTCCCAGCTTTCTTCTGTCCATTCGAGCTTTTCGCTGCAATACTTGCGGCCTTCAAGCGGCTCAAGCTGCAACGGGCGTTCGGGCATCTTCGAGAAGTCGACATGCTTCCATTCGAGCTTGTCAGTCGTGCCACGCAGGCCACCCTTATCGCCACAGATCAACCAGCGATCCTGGGGATATGCGACGTTGGAGTGCAGTTCGACTTCGACGGTCGGACGACCCTTGCCGGTGAGGATGACCTTGAGGTAGTCTTCAGCATCACCGGTGCAGAGCACGCGACGCATTTCACACCAGACGTCGGGATTTTCATCACCGAAAAGAATCATGGCATGATCAATGGGGTGCGGACCGTTGTTATTCAGTGCACCGCCGGAGGTCTTGTGATCGGTTTGCCAATCCCAACGACGGGAGAAACCGTGCCAGCAGATGCGGACGAATTGGATATTGCCAAGCAGACCGGACTCGCAAACTTCCTTGACCTTCTGGAAGTCGACTTCCTGACGGCGTTGCTGGAACGGCTGAAGCACCACGCCAGATTCTTTCGAGGCTTGCAGCATCATGTCGACATCCGCTACACTCAAACCAAAGGGCTTTTCGCAAAGCACGTGCTTACCGGCTTTAAGCGCGGCAGTGGCCTGGGCGGCGTGATGAGCGTTCATGCTCGCCACGATGACCAGTTCGACTTCGTCGTCAGCGAGAAGCTCTTCAAACGAGCCATGCACGCGGCAGCCGAGTTCTTCCTTCACATCAACAGTACGTTCGGCGATCGGGTCGAACACCGCGACAACCTCGAAGATGTCGGTGAGGTCTTTAAGACCTTTGATGTGGATCCCGTGGCCACTGCGACCAAGACCGGAGATACCGATTTTAATTGGATTCGTTGTTTCACTCATGATTAATGTCTCCTGTGACAATTCGTTCCGAGACGAATGTGTTATTTTTCAGATTTTTATGCATTTGTCGATAGACAAACATATCAACTTTTTTGTATTAATGTTACATGGCACATTCTGACAAAATTTCCGTACAGATCAACCACATCGGCAAACAGCGCTGTGGCGTGGACTGGTCGCTAACAGGCCGTAACACCATGAACTGGCCTGACTTGGACTTGTGGTATTTGCTTGACGGGTTCGGGAAACTACAGACGCCGGACGAGGAAATTGACCTTCAACCGGGAGTTTGCCTGATCCTGCGCGGGGGGCAACCCTACGAATTCATCCGCACTTCGCCTCAGGCATTCATGCACTATTGGGTGCATTTCAGCTTTCTGGATGAAGGCGGTCGAGCGATCCCGCCCAACAAACCGCCCCACTGGCCGATTGTTCGGCAGATGCAGGACATCGCCCCGTTGGAGCTGCTTCTGGATCGTGCATTGGAAATGCATCGTGGCCCAGCTGAGGTTCGGCGGCTTTCGGATATCTGGTTACAGGCTGCGTTACTTGAGATTCAACGTGAAGATCAGCGGACGCACCTAACCGACGACCACCAGCAGACGCACTACGACCATGATGTTGAAGCGGTGTGCAAAAAGATTCTGGACAACCCGGCCATGCATCTGGACATGAACGATCTGTGTCAGATGCTGCATTGTTCGCGAGCCCACGTGTACCGCCGCTTCAAGCAACACACCGGCCGCTCCCCCCAGCAATTTGCCATCGACATGCGCATGCAGTCAGCCCACTTTCTCTTACTCGACAGCAACCTGAGCATCGCCCAGGTCGCCCAACGCCTTGGCTACACCGACGTCTACTTTTTCAGCCGCCAGTTCAAGCAGCACCACGGCGTAAGCCCCGCCGCCTTCCGCAAGTCGCCGGAGACCATCCGCAAAACCCGCCGCACACGGACGGACAGCGGTGAGTGGCGTATGCCGTGTTGAGGATTTTAAAAATTGCTCAGACCAAGCATTGCATAAATATGTCATCAATTGTAAGACACTAGCATGCCGGATTACAGTAGCATGATCACGATTCGATCACACAAACTGCATGGAGAACAAGAATGCTTCTTGCACAAGCACTACCACAGACTATCGAAATAATTACACCAACACCTATCTGGCAAATTACCCTAACCATAGCAAGCTGCCTTGCCTCTATAGCAGCAGCATATGCTGCATTAAGTTCAGCAAAATCTAGCAAACTGATAGCCCGGCTATCTGATCAGGAGTACTCAGAAGATCGCACACAGAGACTTGAAATATCATCAATTTATTTGCGTTTTTTACCTACAAAGGAAAGATTGGGAACAAAATTAAGCCAAGGACTATCGGTTGCAGTAGTTAACATCAAAAAAACACCCTGCACGTTTATTGGTTATAAATTCAAATCTAAGCACATTCAATCTAATCCTATGAATCCTGACCTGAAAAGCGTAGACTCGGAACCGCTTGTTTTCTTTAAAAACATGGGATCGTTACTTACTTTTCCATTAGATTCACTAATCGACCAACTACGTGACACAGCAAAAGAGAATCCTGATAGAAAACTCGCCAACTTGGAAAAATCTTGTGTATTAGAACTATATTACTCTGACGGAAACACTCAGCCCCTTCAACTACCTACAAAAATAGTAAAATTCATTGAAAAACTAATCTCAGTCGACCCAAGTAAGATTGATGATGATTTTTGCAATGATTCAGCAGGATATACGCCATCAAAATTTAGAATCGGCACCATTAATCCTAAATTTATATTTAACGCCCCACATAAATGGTAATGGTTCCGGAGAATTCTAAAAAAACAACTGAAATAACTAAAACTGATTCGACGCACAATATATCTTTCTGAATGCTTCCCAATGGATTAATCCATGTTGACGGTATTACGTTCTGCTTGCTTGATGCGCATCATATAACGAACCAGAACTTCATTTATTCGCTCTTGGTGCCCGTTGCCTTTGTTTTGAAAAAACGTAACAACATCGTGATCAAGCATGATTGTGAAAGTTTTCTTCTGAGGTGGATTCAACCGACGCTCCCTTATAGCAACGGCTTGAGCAAATTGCTCTTCTGTGATTTGAGGTGTTTGGTCATCTGTCATGACGTATTCGGGCTCTCCGGGTGGTAAGTCCCGCTTGCCTTGCAACGCTTCAACTGCGTCAGTGATAACGGCATCTTCCAGATTTTGAGTTCGTTCAGTGACACTTCTATTGGAGTCTATTGAATTCATCATGTTGATTCTACGAAGAGTATCGGGGTTTCAAAAGAAACATCTCAGTATCCATACACATCAAAACTGCCTTACTCACCCTCATACAACTGCCCCATCGCTGCCAACTCTTGTTGAATTTCTTTGACAAGTGCTGTGGGTTTGAGGACGGCGGCGTGGCAGCCGAAGACCAGGAGCCAGCGTTTGATACGATGGTGCTGCCGTAGGAAGGTGACGGTGACGTGGTCGTCGGCTTGTTCGATGATCTGTTGGGCGGGATGCCAGTAGTATTCTAAGACGCTGGTTCTTGCCCAGCCGGCAATGCCAACACATTGAAAACAAAACTCAAAATTGATACGCCACACCATTATCGTCACGAAAGTGCGTGATTTTCATGGCTGATTCTGCAAGATCGTGAGTCATGGCGTTTTCGGCGTGGCTGTCGAGGTCGGTGATGTTGGTGGTCTCGCTGAGATGGCGGGTCATGATGTAGCTGTTCTAGTCACACACCGGCATGACGCCAACGGCGTATCGCAAGCTCTTTGCAAGTGGCAGCAGCTATGAGATGTAAACGCCAAGCGACATCTCATAATCCATGAACCGTCTGCAACACAATGGACGCATCTCTCCAACGCATTTGCACAAACCGACTGTTTTGCGCTTAACTGCACATCCATCACACGCACATGCAAATGGGTACCAAACAGGCAATGTTTTGTCATGATTCTTGATGAAATACCCCAGAATTCGGCTTGAACCGCGGATCCATATCTCCTGATTGGGTATGTAGACCGATCACATGGAAATTGTGTATACATTTAAATGTCCATACATATCTCAATATAACTTTTGTGATGTTTTTTTGTTTGATTTAGATTGATATTTTCGATCGTCACACCTAAGATCAAAATACATGGGCATCACCTGTTGATGTCGGTTTAACTTCTCGATTATTCAAATTCAATTCTGCTCACCATGCGTCACTTGTACAACACATCTGTCGCCAGGGGTATCGTCCAGCCACTTTTCTGGGGGCTGGCAATGAGGCTTGACCATCAAGTCGCCAGCAAGTCAGGGCCTCCCACCTCCGCTGATTCACAGGGTTCGTCGCCCTACTTCACACCTTTGTCCTACGCGAAACGAGGGAACCATGATTCGAAACGCTGCAGCCGTGATGCTCATTCTGACCTGTGCACTGACCATCAAACTCCAGGCACAAAGTCGGTACTACACCTCACAGGAATGGGAAGACACCACTGTCATTGATGATGATCAGTGGAACATCGATGCGGATGATCCGACCACCTGCACCATCGTGCAGACCACCGACGAAGTTGTGCACTCAGGAAGCCGGGCCTTGAAGATTCAACTTTCCAATCCTGACAAACTCTATAAACGCGCTGAAGTCGCCCACACACATAAGGCCATCATGGGCGAACAATACTTCTATCGTTTCAGTATGTATCTACCCACCGTCGGGTTCCCGCAAAACAACACCGACGGCACGACGTTTACCATCATCACCCAATGGCACGGCTTGCCGGATTTTGGGCTCGGTGAATCGTGGCGTGTGCCGAACCTGGCGTTTCGTATTCATGAAGATGGGAAATTCGGGGCAATGCTCTGTGTCAATGCCGCTCAGGTCAACGACAACACCACAAGTACCAAGATCAACTTCCACGATGAGAACGGCAATAACTTCGACATCCCCAAAGGCCAATGGGTCACCTTCGAAGTCTCCGTCAAATGGACCCACACTTCCGAAGGCTATCTCGATGTCTGGATGGATGGCGATCATATCATCGAATATACCGGCCCAACTTCATACAATGACGCCAAAGGCCCGTACCTTAAAATGGGTATCTATCGCACACCCTGGATCACCGAAACCGAAACAATGTACTTTGACAATCTCCAGATTCTCCGCAACGGCTTGATCGTCCATGCAGATGCCGACACACACGTCCGTGGTGGAACCTATGAAAACACCAACTACGGTGGCACGACCGCACTCACTGCCAAACACAACCTCAACCAGCTACAGTATGACCGCGAGATTTATATGCACTTTGATTACAGTCAATTTGCAAACTATGCTATTTCGACGGGCAATCTCTATGTACAGCCCTACTCAAGCAACACCACCGCCCTCTTACATGCCGATGAAGTCGAATACACCTGGGGCGAAGATACACTGACATATGCAGGCGCCCAATCACTGAATATCCTTGATTATCAGGGCTCTGCTGCATGCTCAACCGACCCATTTGAAATTGAAATTCCCGATGCAATTGAATATGACGACATTGCGTTACGCTTAACCTTCGACACGCTCAATGCCATGATGTCCATCCGTGCTCGCGAATACAACATGATCAACGAACGCCCCTTCATATTCCTCGATCTTGAGTAAATATGTTAACATCATCGCGTCGAACATAGACTCACAACGTTAAATTAAAACCTTCACCGCAGGCAGGCCATGCACATCACGTGGCCTGCCTGTGTTATTGATTAACCATTAATTCAAGTAATCGTCAAACCAGTAAAAACGACATTTATATTTCGCCAACTATATCGGCCAATACAAAACAACCACAATGAACACTGCCATCGCAACAAAGACCAACCCCATCACACGCACATAACCATCACTCACATCGTGATAGTTCCGCGCACCTTTTATCCGAGCAATTTTGATATACAACTCACGATGGTACTTCGGCACACAGATCATATGCACGCCCCAAAACACAATCGTTAGAAAGATAAGACACATCACCGCAGTTGACACAATTTGAAACAGCAAATCATAACCCCTTATCGAAAACAACCTCCAGCCACGTCTGGCAACTGCAGCGGGTGGTTAGGACACTGATCCACGCCGTTTAACCAACTGCGAGAGGCTGATGCCAGCCATCATGACACCGCAAATAAAGAAACTGGCCTGTTGATTTACTGATCCTGACGCAACGAACATGATCCCGCAAATCAGGCTGATATACGGATGAAACTGCAGCAGTTTGGCTTTTCGCTTGGGGCTGCCATGCACAACCAGCAAGGCCAGCGTAAGGCAAAACGCGAAGATGCCAATGATGAGCCATGGAAGTAGATGCGTCATGGGTAGTCCTATTGCTCTCTAACGTCTCCGCTCAGTTGTTCAGACTCCGGGCTCCAGGCTCCGGGCTCCGGGGGGCGGGACCATGGCGAGCGGTAAAAGCCACAGACCCCGGAATGATTTTACAAGACGAATGTGCTGTTGCGAACGCTAAGCACATCTGGCAGCTTCAACTGTTTTTATCCCGACCGTGTATCGATCTCACGGATGATCACAGCTGGGTCTTGGCTACCTTCAACAATACGAGTATAGCAACGCGGGCAAATCCATTCTTTGCCATCGGTAAACGCTTCTGTCACGCCCTGAGCATTTGCACGATCAGAAATCGACTCCCAACAAAATATGCAATGTGAATGATCAGCATGCGCCGTGCTGCTCGACCAATGGCAGAGTTGCCAGTCACGCAACCGAGCATCTTCAGCAGTCTCTCGAAGCATATTCAAATATGTATCGTCATCTGCAAGCACACCGAATGAAGCTCGACCACCCGGCCGTCTGATGATGGCTAAGACCAGAAAAGCGGGCCAAACAACAATTCCAATTAACACCAGAAGCGTCAGTAAATTTGAGAGAGCCTCACCCTCTGGGATCAGTAGTAGTGACACCCCCAACACAGTTGTGATACTTAAGGCAATCGCACCAGACCAACAGTACCCTTTATGCAAATGTGTTTGAGAATGAAGCTTGTTTGACACCACTGCGCTCCCTCACGTATCGCTCATTGGCCTGGCCGCGACTGGCAATTGTAGCGGGTGATTAGGGGTCCTTTGTCGGAGCACCGAATGTCAACTGGTTGCCGTCGGGATCGCGGGTGATGAAGTCTCGCATCCCGTACGCGTAGTCCTTTGGCTCATCATCGGTCGAGGCCCCCTGCTTGGTAATGTCTGCAAAATAGCCATCAACATCATCGCAGAAAATGTAAACCTTACCAGAGCCGGGCTTGTCATGGGCTGAAAGATGAATGCAGCAGTCATCGCGTTTAATGCCAGCATACTGTTCAAATCGAAAATCTTCAGCGAACCCAAGCACATCGATGAAGTAACGCAGCGACGCGTCAAGGTCGCTAACAGGAAGGACGGCTGCAGAACTGTTGATTTTCATATGAACCCTAATGTTCCCGCTCAGCTGTCTAGTCTCCAGGGGCCGAACCTTGGCGAGCGGTGAAAGCCACGGACCCCGAAGTATTTTACAAGCCGAATGTGCCGATGCGAACGCTAGCCGCATCTGGCAACTGTAGCGGGGGGTTGGGCAATCATTCTAACCAGCAGCTTAGGACGTGGCCAAGGGAATGAAGGCTTGGTCCATGTTGCGATCGTTTTCCAACCATCGTTCACAGGTTGCTGTAACTGGGCTTTGAATATTCGTCCATGACGCATCGATTCGAGTATGCGATAACGACCTACAAGTAAACCCGTGACAGAATCCTTAAAGTCGGATACGACTGAGTCATTGTTCACAGGCGACCATTCACAAAAGAATGCTCCGCAATTCAAAGCTAATGTATCGCAATCCAATTGCAGACAAACATTGCAGCCAAGTTGCTTATTGGTGTTGAAAGTCAGGACAGTATCCAGCGGGCCACTTGGTGTTTCATCAAAGCATGGATCATACTCAGCAAAGTCTTGGGCTAGTTCCCGTAAGACGTACAAAGCTGGCGGTTCGATGTTACGTTTGTTTTGCATCGCATAACGTTTCCGCTCAGTTATGTATTCGCAAGATCATGGCGAGCGGTGAAAGCCACGGACCCCGAAG
>JBICHS010000607.1:0-3358 GCA_043101135.1 Phycisphaeraceae bacterium JB051 | reverse complement strand
GATCAGCTTGATGCGTTTATGAAAAGTAATTTGCATCGGTCATTAACCCGCGAGGATTTTGCCAGGGTGGTTTGTCTTTCGTCTGCACATCTGGCAAGGCTCTACCGGCAGGCAGCAGGCATGACTCTGCTGGATCGTCTCACCGAGTTACGCCTTGAGCGTGCCCGTCAATTACTCGTCGGCTCCTCACTGTCCATGACCCAGATCGCATTGGAAGTTGGCTTTAATTCATCCAGTCATTTTACCCGTCTTTTCCAGCGTCATGTTGGTGTTAACCCACTGGCTTATCGTCAAGCCAAGGGTCGCGTGTGGGTGCGTAAGCCTTCGTGACGACGTCTTGATAAACATCCCCGGCAAGATGACCGGCTATGTTGAGATGCACAATTGATACATAGCCCAGTCATCTTGACTCGGTGTCATGAAACGAACATCGCCGCACCAACAGTTGGCGCGGCGATGCGATTTGGGCTGAAAATTAAGGCATATAACGTGTGTCGTCTTAACTGGCTGTCACCAATTCACCGATACCGGCTTTGGCCATGACGTCTGTGACGTTGACCCATTTGCCTTCGTTGAATCGGGCTGAGTCGTACATGGCTTCGAGGACGATGCGGCTGAGCATGCCCTGGCGTCCGTCACAGGCAAGTGGTGCACCGGTGCGGATTGCTGCTGCCATGTTGTCTGCTGAGTTGACCCATGTTTGTTCGACAGTGACAGGAGATTTGTCCGACCATTGTTCGTTGACATACCAACGCGTGCCGGATTCCAGCGGACCACCTTCGCTGAGAACGAATGCGCCTTTTTCACCACAGAGTTCGAGTTGGACATCCCACGGGCTCCCGGGCCAGATGGTGGTGGAGAACACGCGGACCACCGTGCCGTTGTCATAACGCCATTCACCCAAGCCAAGGTCTTCAGCTTCAATGTCATGGACAAGCGTGTGCAATGAGCCGCGTACTTGTTGTGGCATGCCCAGGGCGCAGATCAATTCATCAAGGTGATGGATGCATTGGTTGGAGAAAGTGCCCCCGCCATCAAGGTTCCACGTGCCATGCCAGCCACCGTTGACATCGAAATATTCCTTGGTGCGCTTGATGCGAAGATGTGCGCTGGCATAGTGGACTTTGCCAAAAACACCTTGTTTGACAGCTTCGCCCAGTTGTCGGCCTTCGGTGCTGTAGCGCTTTTCAAAGTCCACAGCCAGGAGCTTGCCGGTGGCGTCGGCAACGTCAATCATCTGCTGACACTTGGCAAGCGTCGCTTCCATCGGCTTGGTGGTCATGGCATGTTTACCTGCACGCATCGCATCAATGATCAGATCACCATGCTGACCGGTGGGGGTGAGGACAAAGACAACTTCCACATCGTCATTCGTTAGCCAGGGTGTTAAGTCCGTGGTGTAGGGCACGCCAAATTCCTCACCGACCTGCTTGGCCAGATCTTCCTTGAGATCGCAGACACCCACGAGTTTGCAGCCTGGGGTTTTGGCGATGGTCTTGGCGCGGTTGCGTCCCATGCCCAGCCCGACCACCACAAAGCCCACGGGGTCCGATTCCCAATCACGTTTGATCTGATTGTTCATCGGCTTGGCAGCTTCACGGATATCGCCGGGCGCAACGGAGGGCCAGTTTTTCTGGATGTGTTTCACGCAGGCGTGCGACGCTTCTTCGCAAGTCATTGCACATGTCTTGGGCTTGTGTGTTTCAACACTCACCGGCCCCTTGAGTCCAGCTGCAGCGCAGGTTGCCAGCACGCGATCCCAAGGCACGTCCGCGTTGCGACAGTCATCAATGATCGACGCGGCCTTGGCGTGTACCATGTTTGCACGCTTGGCATACTTGATGATGCAGTCGACTTCATTTTTCGCATAGGTGTCCGGGTGCATGATGTAATCGTCATGCGGGTCCCAGGCAAAGCCCCATGTGGGTTCGTCCAATGCGTCGAGCAACGCGAGGACTTCGTCGGAGTCCTGCCCACAGTTTTCAAAGCCAAGGATTAATCCCGCTTGCTTGGCACGTTTAGCCAACGGTGAGAAATAGTCGAGCACCTGCTGCATGTGTTGACTCTCGACAGTGAGCGTGCCACGCAGGGCTTTGTCATTGCAGGGTTGCCAATAGTTAAACGCGCGGACCAGGCGGCAATCCAAAACGTCGGCTGCACGGATGAGCCCTTCGAGTTTTTCGCCTTCGAGCTTTCGACGGTCTGCGTCAGGCAAATGCACCTTGGCTAACGATGATTGGAGGCAGCCGGTTTTGAGCCCCAGCTCATCGAGCATGCTGCGAAGGCTTTTGAGCTCCTCGTCGGTGAGACTGTCGATGGGCTTGCCGAAGATGCCGTTGCGGAAGTCGACCGCTTTGAGCCCCCAGCCTGCGATGGTTTTGAGCGTCAGGCTGATGTCATCAATTCGCAGCTCGTCGGAGAAAATGGATGGATACATGGTGTGCTCCTGGTGGATTGGTTTTCAAAATCTTGAAAAAGTCTAGGTGCGATGTGAAACAGGAAA
This sequence comes from Phycisphaeraceae bacterium JB051, assembly GCA_043101135.1. Taxonomy (GTDB): domain Bacteria; phylum Planctomycetota; class Phycisphaerae; order Phycisphaerales; family Phycisphaeraceae; genus UBA7800. Next base: position 855 of record JBICHS010000607.1, on the reverse strand, counting down.
TATCACGCAACGTGCAAAGATTTGCTCAATCCGAGCGCGGCAAGCGGTTTCTGGCATTGGTTTACGTGAAATTGAACGGTTTTGAGCTGTTGTCGTGCATCAAATATGAGCGCTGGGGGCAGGCTCGGGATTTTACTGATCACGATCAGGCTACTCTTTGTGTATGAAAATAATCATGAAAATTTTCCGAAAATATAGACTTGTGCAAATCGTTGCCTAGGATGTTCTGTACGTCTGCAATCTTGCCAGCAAATGGGCTTGGGAGGTTTTTGCAGCAGTTTCCCCGTGGTTGTTTGGGGGTATGCTTGTCCTTGTTCACAGCAGATTGGATCTTCAAATGCTTGAAAATGACATGAAAACCAAATCTCGGGCTTTCACGCTCATCGAAGTTCTGGTGGTGATCTCGATTATCTCACTGCTTATTGCCATCCTGCTCCCGGCGTTGGCTAAGGCTCGGCAGGCGTCCCAATCCACTTTATGCATGAGTAACCTCAAGCAACTTGGCGTCGCAAGCACGGTATACACCACGGACTTTGATGAGTGGCTACCTGCTGCTACGCGAAGTGGGGGCACGCCCGGTCAATGGAAAATTGAGACCTCGCCTTACATGCGTGGCAAGCTCGTCTCCGACTGGAATGAGATGCAGAAGGACCCCAAATTTGGCGCTCAGGGCGGTTATGCCTGCCCGGCTTTTCCCGGCGTCAGTGATGCTTGTCAGAATAAACTCGATAGCAGCCCCGGGCTCTTTGGTGGTCTGGGTTGGACCAACAATATCAGTTACCGTGCGGATACGCAGCGTGCCCGGCTTGGCGATTTCGTGGTCTTTACCGAGAGTGCGCTGATTGGTGATACGGT
>JBICHS010000606.1:0-4019 GCA_043101135.1 Phycisphaeraceae bacterium JB051 | reverse complement strand
ATGAGTCAATTTTGAACTGTTTGACCAGAGACTGAAGCTGTTCAGCCTTGCTGGAAAGTTGGCCGGATGCTTCGGCTGCCTGCGAGGCACCTTCACTGGATTGACGCGTGAAGGAACTGATTTTTTCAATGCTGTTGGCGACCTGGCCACTGGCGGTTGATTGCTGATCGGCAGCCGCTGCGATGGATCGGATCATACTCACCGCAGTCTTGGAACTTTCGACAATGTTTCTGAGGCTTTCACCGGCTTCCGAGGCACGCTCGGCGCCGCCGGCAACCTGTTCCGTGCCACGACTCATGCGTTCGACGGCGGACTGGGTTTCACTTTGAATGGCGGTGATCGAGTGAGCAATTTCATCCGTTGCCTTGGTCGTGCGATCAGCAAGCTTACGCACTTCATCCGCGACAACCGCAAAGCCACGACCATGTTCACCTGCGCGGGCTGCTTCAATCGCAGCGTTCAAGGCAAGTAAGTTGGTTTGATCAGCAATGTCGTTAATCACGGCAATGATCTGACCAATCTGTTCACCACGCTTGCCCAGTTCCTGAACCGAGTTGGCGGTTTCGGTGACTGTTTGCTTGATCGACTGCATTTCATCGACGGTTTCAAAGACAATCTTGCCACCCGCTTCGGCAGCCTCTGCATCATGTTCAGCGTGCTTGACCACGTCTTCACTCTTGCGAGCCACTTCGACGATTGATGCGTTCATTTCTTCAATCGCGCTGGAGATCTGATGCACCTGTGAAGACTGACTGGAAAGTCCGTTGGCCATCTCATCGGAGACTGCTGCGATTTCCGTGGCAGCCGAAGCGACTTCACTGGCTGAAGAAGCAACCTGGGCAATCGTGTCGTGAATCTTCTGGGCAAAGGTGTTAAAGCCGTTGGCAAGTTTGCCCAACTCGTCTTCTGTTTTATGCTCAATGCGTTGGGTCAAATCGCCTTCGCCTTCAGCAATGTCAGTCATCATGTCCGAGATCTTTCGGATCGGCCCAACGATGCTGCGACGAATCAGCAGCAAGGTGAACGGCGTGACGATGAACAAGGAATAGGCCAAGGTGATGCCCACCGCGGTGAGCATAAAGCCATTACGGGCGGTTTCCATCTGATGGGCAATTTCAGCCTTTTTGCTTTGCACGTCATCAACATAAACTCCCACACCCATGAACATGTCCAGGCCTTCACCAACGGGACTGATGTAGGAAAGCTTCTGGGATGTTTCGGTTTCACCGGGCTTGGCGAAGTAGTAGGAATAAAAATCGCCGCCTTTCTGGGCCAGGGCAATCATGTCTTTGATAATGTAGGTGTTTTTGGAATCCTGCATATCGAGTTTGTTTTGCCCATGTAATTCAGGTTTGGGAGGCATCGCAATGCAGTAGCCGTCGTAACCGTAGACGAATAAATATCCCGTCATTTTGGTTTCATCAGGCGTGGCATGGAAGAACGTATTCTTCAGTGAGTCACGTATGACCGTGATCTTTTCCTCACGTGTCTTGGCATTGGCCAATGCTTCACGCATCTGACCCTTGGTTGCCTCGGTGACCGATTGAAGTCTTGCTTTATGCGCGGAGATCATGGCGTCTTCGAGTTTTTCCTGACTGATGCTTTCAAGCTTCTGAACCAGGAACAAGCCGGAGACGGCAACCACAACTGTTAACCCGGAAAGGATGGCAACGAGTGTCCAGATCTTCTGGCTGATGCTGCGGACTTTCAAAAGATTCAAAGAGACCATGGGTTTCTTCTCCTAAAGGTTCTGTTGTATGAACAGGGACAATTCGCATGGCGACTTTGTGTGCACGAGGTCGTTCGTCCGAGCTTGTTACATCCCTGGTACATACATCGTTCGACCATTTACAGTGGTCGTGTCTTACGATGTGGGTACTGACTTGATCGATATCGACTTAAACCAAAGGTGTATTAAGTCTATTGAACGGATTTGCAGGAAAAAACTTTTCTATTTTTTCTGGCTAGCCATTTGGTTCAGGTGAATGCCTGATGAGACAGCCGTGATGGGCGCCCTGCATTCTGTCAACGTGTAAGCGGAAATAAAACCGAGTGGTTTTCCAGATTCTCAATAGAATTTATCAGTCTTAGGCATCATCTTGCCGATCTTTTTAATTAGAGTTTTCACGAGGAGACAATTGAAGATGTGTGCAGAGATCCCCGCCGATTTGCGTCATCCCAACCATGTTCTTGATGAGTTGGGCTTCCGTTACGATCCGAACAATCTCTTTCAGCAGACGGCCAACGCATTGCTCGAAGCTGCGGAGATACTGGACCTGCCGCATCATTTGCGACTCATCATGGCCCAGCCGAAAACGGAAGTGATGGTCCATTTTCCCGTACGACTGGATAATGGTGATTACCGTTTGTTCAAAGGCTATCGCGTGCAGCACAACAACATCCTGGGACCCTACAAGGGTGGCATGCGCTTTCACCCATCGGTGTCACTGGATGACATCAAATCATTGGCGGTGCTGATGACACTCAAGTGTTCGCTGGCTCAACTGCCTTTAGGTGGAGCCAAGGGCGGGGTGCAGGTGGACCCGCGGAGTTTGTCCCGTGATGAACTGCGTCGTCTGACCCGCCGTTTCACCGCAGCGTTGGATGGCAACATTGGTGTGGACCATGACATCCCCGCGCCGGACATGGGGACCAACGCCCAGATCATGGCATGGATGGCTGACACCTACATGAACTTCAATGACCACATGGGTAAGCACCAGGCGCGCGCCATCGTCACCGGCAAGCCCATTGAGTTTGGCGGTTCACATGGTCGAGAAAAAGCCACCGGCCAGGGACTGGTTTACACGCTCGAACGCTGCCTGCCTGATGTGGGCATTCCAATGGATCAGATGACCTACAGCCTTATTGGTTTTGGTAACGTCGGTTCATGGGCTGCGCGATTGCTCGCTGAGCGTGGCAGCAAACTCATCACCGTCATGGATCACACCGGCGCGATTCTCAATACCAACGGCATCGACGCGGTGGATCTTGCACAATATGTTGCCAAGCATGCAGGCGTTGCTGGTTACCCCAATGCCGAGGCGATTGACGAAAAGACGTTCTACCAAACGCAGGTCGATGTCTTTATCCCTGCAGCCTTGGAACAGATGGTCCACGAACACAACGCGTCATGGCTCAACTGCAAGGTCCTGGCGGAAGCTGCCAATGCGCCGTGTACGCCTGCTGCCGAACGCATCCTGCTCGATCGTGGTGTGTTGATCCTGCCCGCCATTTTGTGCAACTCCGGTGGCGTGACGGTCAGTTACTTTGAATGGAAACAAAACCGCCAGGCCGAGACGTGGGACCTTGAAAAAGTCGATCGTCAACTCAAAAAACACATCTACGCCGCAGCTGATAAAAGCCTCGAAGCCACCCGTCGATTCAATGTCGACCTGCGCACCGGTTCCTACATCGCTGCTTTGGAAAACATCGGCAAAGTCTACGACATGCGTGGCATCTTCCCGTAAATCAACGGTGTGAAACACGGTTCTCTGTCTTGCGTTGTGCAACTAACATGTGACTTCATGTTGAGCACCGGATGTTAATCCGGTGCCCGTTGTGCTTGTATCAATCCATGGGGCACCGGGTTAACACCCGGTGCTTAAGTTCGCTGGCCAGATGCAATGTGTGATTAATAGTTCTTGGGCACAATGCTGTATCGCAGGTCCGCCAGGTCATCGCCGTCGATGCCGGTAATGGGTAACGCCAGCTGCCATTGCCAATTGTGATGCGAGCTGCGACAGACCAGTGTGTTCCAGCCCTTCTTGAGTTTGATCTGAGTAACCGGTGCTTTACGCAGCCGACCTTCAAAAACCGCTTGGCTGTTTAGCCAGACTTTGACGTACTGGACACCTGCAAACATGCGTGATTTGGGTTGAATGTTGCATGACCGATCCTTGTCGCTGTAAATCCATCGCGCGATGTAACCAGCTTCGAAGTTATTTGCATGAAGCATGGCAGCAAAGTCCACGCTGGCAGGATCGGTCCCGCCGGTGAAGTTGATGCTCGGCGTGTAG
>JBICHS010000605.1:0-6881 GCA_043101135.1 Phycisphaeraceae bacterium JB051 | reverse complement strand
CAAGGCACACATGGGTGACGATGCCATGATTCTGCACACGCGCTCCTTCAAGCAGGGCGGGTTTTTGGGCTTTGGTGCACAAAACGTCATTGAAGTGACGGCCACCACACCCGATGAAAAACCACGCCGCCGAAAGGTAAGACGTGAGCGTCCGCCACTGAATACCCCAACGCGCCCGCCATTGGTTGGGCCTTCCGGGGCTTCCGGGGCTTCCAACGCTCAACCCACAGCAGGCGACCTGATCCGTCGAACCTACGCCGCCGCGCTCAGTGAGCAGCAGCAAAATGCGCAGACGCAAACGCCCCAGTCCAGCTACAGCAATCCGCATCAACCGCTCAACCCGCAGCAAAACGTGATAACGCCGCCGCCGGTGCATCCCGCTTCGCATCGTCCTAACCCGGCTCAGCCGCAGTACCTGCCCGCTTCCAACAAGGCTTCGAATAATACCGAGTCTGCCAAACAGTTGGCTGAGGAAATGCAGGCCGTCAAACGCATGGTCGAACGCCTCATGCAGCAGCAGGCTTCACGTGGTGACAGCAAGCCTTCGGACTTGCCCGACCAGTTGTTTGATCAGTACATGAATCTCATCAAGCAGGAAGTCGCCCAGGAAATCGCACAGGACATTGTCACGCAGGTCTCCGAACGTCTCACGGAAAAGGAACTGGAAAATCCAGGCAAAGTCCGCAAGGCCATCCGCGATTGCATCAGTGATTTCATCCCGGCTCATCATGAACAATGGGACCTGGAGAAAACCGAAGATGGTCGCCCACGCACCATCGCGCTCATCGGCCCCACGGGTGTCGGTAAGACCACCACGGTTGCCAAACTTGCAGCAACCTTCAAGCTCAAACAGGCCAAGCATGTCGGCTTGATTACGCTCGATACCTACCGTATCGCTGCTGTCGATCAGCTGCGCACCTATGCGGATATCATCGGCATCCCGCTGCATGTCTGTAACACCGCTGCTGAACTTGATGCAGCTGTCGGTAAATGTGCAGGCTGTGATGTTGTCCTCATCGACACCGCCGGCCGATCCCAACGCGATGATCCCAAGCTTGATCAACTCAAGAAATTCATCGATACTGCAAACCCGCACGAAGTCCACCTCGTACTCTCTTCAACCTGCACGCAGAAGGTGATGCTCGAAGCTGCCAAACGCTTCTCCGAAGTCCGCACCGATCGCATCATCTTCACCAAGCTCGATGAAGCCGTCTCCTACGGCGTGTTGCTCAATGTCAGCAAACAGGTCGGCAAGGAACTAAGCTACATCACCACCGGGCAGGAAGTCCCGCACCAGATCGAACCCACCGCACCGCTGCGACTGGCTGATCTGGTCATTGATGGGGAGTTGGCCTCATGATGACTGACCAAGCCCAGGCATTACGACAATTGGTGGCTCAAAATCAGCAAGTCACCCAACCCGCAACCCAGCAGCAACCCGTTGCACCCCAACGCCAACGTCACGCGCGCATCGTCGCCGTCACCAGTGGCAAAGGTGGTGTCGGTAAATCCAACGTCTCTGTTAACCTGGCGATCCAACTCACGCAGGCCGGCCGTCGCGTCGCGCTACTTGATGCTGATCTGGGCACCGCCAACGCTGATGTGCTTTGCAACGTGCCCGTCGGTTCGACACTTGCCCAGGTCGTCAACGGTCAGTACACGCTCAAGGAAGTCATGGTCAAAACGCCCGGCGGATTTTATCTCGTCCCCGGCGCTTCAGGTTTAGCCAACATCGCAGACATGTCCGCCGACAATCGCAAACGACTTGTCGATCAGATTTACGAACTTGAAGCCATGGTCGATGTGATTCTCATCGACACCGGTGCAGGGGTTTCCTCCAACGTACTTGGCTTTGCACTCAGTGCGGATCAGATTCTCGTTGTGACGACACCCGAACCCACTGCCATGACTGACGCCTATGCCGTGATCAAATCGCTGGTTTCAGAGCGTCAGGATCTGGACATTCGCCTGCTGGTGAATATGGCATGTGATGTGACGGAAGGACGCGAAATTTACCATCGACTCAACGCGGTCTGTCGGCAGTTTTTGTCGATCAACATTCTCTATGCAGGTCATGTGATATTCGATCCTGCAGTGCGAAAAGCTGTTCGCGCACAGGAGCCGTTCCTGCTTGCATCACCCAAGTCCCATGCCACGCAATGCATTCGCAGCTTAGCCACCCGCGTGGACCGACTCGCCCAAATCCCCAGCGGCCCCGGCCTCATGGGTCGCATGACCCAATGGTTCAAACGCAAGTAAACTCAGGCGAGCCGCGTCGTGTCGACGTGGGATTGAGCGAAGCTCAGCACGATATTCACAAACATCTTCGAAATAAATCCAATCCCCACACGGTTATCTCGTATCATACGCCCATAGCAAAGCGCATAAACAATCGCCCACATTCGTCACTCCCGCGCAGGCGGGAGTCCAGTGGAACTTGCAAGCGTCAACTTAATGCCACTTGATTCCCGCCTACGCGGGAATGACGAATCGAAATTCTGCGTGGCGATTAATGACGCATACGGCCTACACCTCATGATCACGATTGGACACACCGCATGGACTTTACCTGGATCAACACGCAGGACAACCTCGATTGGCAGGGACTCTCCGAGCTCTATCGCATCGCGCCATTGGGCAATAAATCACCTGAGTTTTTGCAGACGGTTTTCACCAACAGCCGTTACAAATGGTTCGTCTATCACGAAGGCAAACTCGTCGCTGTCGGCCGCGCGTTAGCAGATGGCGCGGACTGCTCCTACATCGGTGATGTGGCGGTACACCCCGACTATCAAGGTATGAAGCTCGGCAAGCAGATCATCGAAAAACTCGTCGACGATTCAAAGGATCACAAGAAAGTCATCCTCTATGCCAACGTCGGCAAGGAAGGCTTTTACACCAAGCTCGGCTTTCACCCGATGAACACAGCCATGGCGATGTTCAAGGATCAACAGTGGGCCTTGGACGCGGGCGTGACACGTTTACCCGACAACGCCGAGTGTTAACAATGTGAACATATGAAACAGTGCAGCTCATTCATCTCGAAAGGTTTCTGGGGATTGGTGTTGATCGTCTGCCTGCCGATCGCGTTGGTGCGTGTGTCGATCGAGCAGTTACCCAATCTCATTCCTGATCGCTGGATCAGCCCCAAAGGTCGTAACCGACTTCGCGCGGTGATCCCGTGGCTATGGTTCATGGTCATCGCATTGTTCGCATGGTGGCTCTTTGTTGTACTGCAAGCTTCAAAGCCTATTTCCAATTGATGCAGCATCTTCACCATTCAGGCGTGCCGCGTTGTGTCAACGCGTGTTTGAGCGAAGCTTAAAATTAAGTTATGTCGTTGTTTTCTGACAACACAAATTGATCTGCGATCAATCCCGCCGTGATACAGGGCGGCTCGCCTGAAAATGTAATGACAGAATCCATGAGTTTGTATCGTTGAGTCAACGTACTGGATCAAACCTGATTTCCTGTTACAATATTTCGCTTCACACGATTGACAGGACAAGCCATGGAGCTTTTTAAGCAATTTAGTTTTGATGCATCCCACTCGTTGCCGATGGTTCCCGAAGGCCACAAGTGTAAGCGGTTGCATGGGCACACCTACATCGTGGAAGTGATCACCGAAGGTCCGGTCGACCCGAAAATGGGTTGGGTGCACGACCTGGCGGATATCAAAAAGTATATCGATCCGATCCTCAATCAGTTGGATCATTATCACTTGAACGATATCGAAGGCTTGGAAAATCCGACCGCTGAGAACATTGCCAAATGGATCTGGGTACGACTCAAGCCTGACCTGCCTGAACTTTCTGCATTAAAAATCTGGGAAACCCGTACAAGTGGTTGCATCTATCGCGGCGATGAGTAATCTGGTCTCTCCGGTGGTTCTTTTATTTTATGTCGCATACAAACGTTTGTATTTAACTTGCAACATCGCATCAGGAAATTGAAACATGTCCACGCAAATTGCATTCGTCGGCTGCTCACACATTCACGTGCAGGGTTTTACCAACATGGTCAAGAAGGTCGAAGGCATTACCGTCAAGTATGCCTGGGACCCGGAAATCCAGCGGGCCCAGAAGTGGGGTGCCGAGGTCGGGGCTCAGGTTGTGACCGATCTGAAAGTCATTGCCAAAGACCCGGACATCAAAGCTGTCGTCATCACTTCCAAGACGGTTGAACATGCTGATCTTGTGAAAATGTTCGCCAAAGCCGGTAAGCATATGTTCGTCGAAAAGCCCTTGGGCATGAGTGCTGAAGATGCCAGGAAGCAGGCCAAGCAAATCAACAAGGCTGGCGTGCTTTTCTCCACCGGCTACTTCATGCGCAGCTTCCCCATGAACCTCTACGCTCGCGAAGCAATCCAATCCGGTAAGCTCGGCAAGATCACCCGCATCAGCCTCAGCAACTGTCACTCCGGTTCACTGGGCGGTTGGTTCGACACCGAATGGCGCTGGATGACCGATCCCAAGGAATCCGGCTGTGGCGCATTCGGTGACCTGGGAACGCACATCCTCGACATTTTGTTGTGGTTCATGGAAGGTGACAAGCTCAAGAAGGTCACTGGTGCAGTCGACTCGGCAACAGGTCGCTATGGCAAAGTCGATGAGTACGGTCAAGGCCTGCTCAAGTTCAAGTCCGGTGCGGTTGCCAACATCGCTGCCGGCTGGGTTTCCAACGCTGATCCGTACAAGATGAACATCTCAGGCACGGAAGGTGAACTCTTCGTCGAAGCCAACAAGCTGTTCATCAAGACCAAGGACATGGACAAAGCTGAAGAAGTCACCGACCTCCCCGAAGCCATGCCGCACGCGTTTATGATTTTCATCGAACGCATCGCAGGCATTTCCGAGTTGCCGATCGTGACTGCCGATGAGGCCGCACTTCGCAACGCGGTGATGGAAAAGATTTACGAAGGTGCCAAGGAAAACACCTGGGTCAAGTTTTAATCTTGCACTGATACAATCACGAATGAACAAAACGCACACGGTTGAGTCGTGTGCGTTTTATTATTTGATATTTTGTATCGCCCCGTAGGGCGGGGGGAGCGAAGCGATACCCACCATGATTATCCGTGGATCAAGATATCGTTGGGTATTACTTTGCTCTACCCTGCGTTGGTGCCTGTTTTTAAGCGGTTTTTGCATCTTTCCCGCGTTGCGATGCGGCTTTGTCCGCTGCCATGACGGAAGCTTGTTGATTCTTGCGAAGCTCGTCAACGGACTTCACTTTCATGCGTGCTGCACCGCTCCATGTTTTGGTTTTGACGGTGGGGTTGGCCATGCGTTTTTTTGCTGCGTTGATGTCGGCTTTGCGATAGTTGGGTAGCCACTGGCTTTGTGCAATGAGCATCTCATCGGTCATCTGCCAAATTTCTTCGGGGTTGAGCACGGCTGCGACCAATGGGTCATGAAGCATCGCTTGTTTGAGCAATGTGACATCGCCAGTCACGGCTGCATCCTTACTCATGCGTTGCACATTCACGGATGCATTACATGTTGCCGCGCAGGCTTGGGGGAGTGTGATGCCTGCCTGCATGTTCATCCCTGTCGCATCAACATAACCCGGTGCTTCGACGATGCAGTCACATGGCAGGTTGGTGATGATGCCGTTGTTACGCGCATTGAAATGGCCGCGATACATGCGGTTGGTTTCCAGGGATTCGATGATGTAACTGCCATGTTCCGTGGAGCGGTGATAGTTTTCCAAGCTTTGCCCCGCATCGGAAAGCCATTTGGGGAAGTCTGTTTTAAACCAGTTACGACCTTCCGTGCAGACGCGCAGATAACCACCGGTTTCGCCGTTGATCCAGCTGGATAAGTCGATCCACTTTTTGATTTCCTTAGCACGTTTGCGATACCAGGGCACGTATTCTGAGAGATGCCCGTTGGACTCCGTGGAGTAGAAGCCGAATCGTTTGAGCATGTCGATGCGGACTTTTTCAGTTTTGGAAAACCTGGGATGCGTTTCAAAGGCTTTGAGTATGGTATCGCTGTCGATCATCTTGCCGTTGTAGCAGACATGCGTGTACCAGGTCTGATGGTTAATGCCTGCGCAGACGATTTGGGTTCGAGCATTGAGTGCTGCATGATCGTGACCTTCGATCTGTTCATCACCAAATAAATTGGCAAGGACACTATCAATCTGTTTCCAACCACCTTCAACGCCATGACACAAGCCAACGGTGTTAATGCCTTGCCCTTGGTCGTATGCATCGAGCGCCGCCCAGGTGTTCATGGCCATGGGGTTGGCATAATTTAAGAACAAAGCCTGCCCGTGATCGTTGTCTGTGAGTTCGACCATGTCCTTCTGAAACGCCAGTATTTGCGGGATATTTCGCTGGCCGTACATGATCCCACCTGCACAGAGCGTATCGCCTACGCATTGATCCACACCATATTTCAGGGGGATATCAATGTCGGTTGCGAAGGCTTCAAGGCCACCAATGCGTGTGCAGTTGATGACGTACCGGGCGCCATCCAGTGCACGACGACGCTGCGTGGTCGCGGTGATTTTGCAAGGCAGCTTATTGGCTTTGGCATCCTTGGTCAGTATTTGCTGAATCATGGATAGATTGGCTTTGGAGATGTCGTGCAGCGCGATTTGAATTTTACTACCTGCAAACTCAGGCACCTTCCACATGTCACGCGTTAGCGTCCGCGTAAAGCCCACCGAGCCCGCACCAATGAAAGCAATTTTAAAGGCCATGTTATTCGTCTCCTTTGATTCATGATTTTGAACCGCCAAGAACGCCTAGGTAAGAGAGAAAGACAGTAAGACATTCTTTAACCACCGAGGACACTGAGGACACAGAGATTTAAACTGAATCAAAATCTTGCCTGCTCATTCTCTGTGTTCTCTGTGTCCTCTGTGGTAAA